>NZ_QESS01000002.1:118321-122148 GCF_009012935.1 Wolbachia endosymbiont of Nasonia oneida
CTCCACCTAGAAGGTGGAGGCTTGTACCATCTTATGGAAAGTCAATAAATTCTGGTATATTTAATACTATATACCTCCCCTTTATATTTATATGTGGAAATATCTCTTTAGTGAAAGACAGCATAATACGTTTTTTTGTGCTGATAACTAAAATTTCTAATATATCCCCTGAGCCGAAATTATACACAGATTTTACATAGCCATATAATTCATTACTTTTCAGCCTTACTTCCATATCTACAAGGTCACTTTGGTAAAATTCATCCTCATCATTTAGCTCTGGTAACTTGCTTCTTTCTATATATAGCTTCTTATTCCTTAAAAGCTCTGCTTCATTACGGGAATTTACTCCGCTTATTGTAGCTATTACTAAATTATCACCTATGACGGATACTGAGTCTATTTTATAATTCTCATCACCACTTATTAGCTTACCATATAAGGAGATATTTTCAGGCTTTTCAGTAAAGGTTTTTACTTTAACAGCTCCTTTAATTCCGTGAGGAGAGGTAATAATTCCTAAGCATACCAGATTGTCGTTCATATTAATGCAAGTATCTAATCAGAAGATTTCTCAGATAAATATTGAGTCAAAATCTCGATGCCTTCATCAATCTCTTTTTCAGTGATAATGAGTGGAGGTAAAATTCTCACAACGTTATCTGATGTTACCCCAACAGTAAGCAAGCCGCGATGACTTAACTCTTCTGCAAACTTTTGATTGTCTGCTTTCACTTTTATTCCAAGCATTAACCCTTTCCCTCTTACTTCCTCTATTATTGGAAATTTACTTGCTAAGTCTTCTAGTTTATTTTTTAAGTATTTACCTCTAATTTCAACATTTTTCAAAAAGCCGGGGCTGAGCAATTCTTCGAGCACAGCATTACCTACTGAGGTTGCAAGCGGATTGCCACCAAAAGTGGAACCGTGCATACCAACTGCCATATATTTAGCAGCCTTTTCAGTTGCAAGACAAGCCCCCAGCGGAAACCCCCCGCCTATTCCCTTTGCAAGAGCACATATATCAGGTTCCACTCCTATATGTTCGTATGCGAATAATTTTCCTGTCCTACCAGCACCGCATTGTACGCAATCAAAAAATAACAATATGTCATTTTCATCACACAGCCTTCTTAGTTCTTTCATAAAGACTTCATTCATTACTTTGATACCACCTTGCCCTTGTATTGGTTCTATTAATATAACGCCTATACCACTTGAAATTGCTTTCTTTACGCTCTCAATATTGGGCTCGATGTTATCACACCAATCAATGTAGGGATTTAGTAATTCAGAAAATTTCTGTTTATCGTTTGTAGCACAAGTTAAAAAGGTTCTTCCATGAAATGCACCATGAAATGTTAAAATTCTGTGACGATTTTTATTGCCTTTTCCATTTTGATAGATCCTAGCAATCTTAAGTCCACATTCTACTGCCTCTGATCCAGAATTTGAGAAAAATACAGTGTCAGCGAAACTATTGTTTATTAATTTTTCTGCAAAATTATTGGCAGCAGGTATATTATAGGTATTTGATATATGCCATAATTTTTCTCCTTGCAATTTAAGAGCACTAATTAATCGCGAATTAGTGTGACCTAAGCTACTAACGGCTATTCCGGAGTGAAAATCTACGTAGCGCTCACCATCAACATCATATAGGTAGATACCTTTGCCATGAGAAAAATTTATATTAACAGGAGAATAAACTGGCAAAATAGGAGAAATTGTCATAAAATATTATATGCTAAATTTTATTATTAATAACATAAAAGCCGTTGTTTCGCAATGAGTAAGGATATGTATAAGATAGGTAAATTAATGTTTTCTGCACTGGGAAAAAACAAATACACAAAAGTTATCGCATTATTCTCATCAATTTTTATGATTTTATTCAGTGTGATATATTGTAATTATTTACTAAGGAGTAATTTCCTTTCTTCTTACCGTGATTCAAGTGTAAACTTAAAAAGTGTATTAGAAAATGGTATAATAAAAAAATACCATTATTTACTAATAGAAAAGCATCACATTAAATACAAAAATTTTGACTACATAAACCAACTAGTAAAACTACGTGCTGAATTATTACAATCAGTGAGCAAAGTAAAGGATTTCAGCTTAATACTGTATGATCAAAACGGCAGAATAATATTCAGTAATTTTAACACTCAAGATTATGATTATGAACAGTTACTTACAAACGATGAAATTGATAAATTATTAAGTGACCAAGAAATACTTTATACTACAGGAAATACATTAACTTCTATTTTCCCTATATTCCATGAAAATAGCGCTAAGCCGTCGTTTTTTTTGAAGATTCTTCGAAGCTACAATAATTCTTATGTTATAGCATATGGCCTATTTTTAATATTTTTAGGCTTATTATTAATAATTTTGATATTAATAATGTTCTATTTGCACTTTTCTAATACCAAAATGCTGGCCAAGCAACATAAAACTAACATTGAATTACAGCAGATAAAAGAGGCATTAGAGCAAGAAAATGCAAACAAGCTAAAGTTTTTTGCAAGCGTTACACATGAATTACGCACACCTCTTAATGCTATTATTGGATTTGCAGAGTTGATCAAAAATGAAACTTTAGGTTCAATGGATAACTCTCAATACAAGGAGTATGCAGACGATATATATAATGCAGGGACGCATTTACTTGCTTTAATTAACGATGTGCTCGATTTTTCAAAAGCTGAATCAAGTAGTTTAACAGTAGAAAAAGTGAAGTTTAACCTGAACAAAATAATAGCTTCATGTGTAAATATGCTATTGCCTAAATTAAAAGAAGCCGGGATTAATTTAAAAAAAGAGATGACTAATAAGCAATTATTAGTCATTGCAGATCCCAAGAGAATGAAACAAGTTATAATAAATTTATTATCAAACTCAATCAAATTTACCCCAAAGGGTGGTTTAATAAGAATGGTGGTAAAAGAAAATATAGAAAAAAACTTATTAACTATTGAGTTTCATGACAATGGAATAGGGATAATGCAGCAGGACATATATAAAGTTATGTCTGTTTTTGGCCAAGCAGATTCGGGGTATAGAAACGAAGGTACGGGCATCGGATTGCCGCTAAGCAAGAAATTAGTAGAGTTAATGGGTGGAACTTTTGACATTAAAAGTGAAGCAAAACTTGGTACTACGATAACATTGAACTTCTTTTATGAAGAACAAACATGTGAAGATTCGATTGATTTTTAATAGGATCTATTTGATATGGCCTTACATCAGACGAAAACCACACTTTATCAAAAGCGGCAAGCCGAGAAGGTAGGCAGAAATTCATCAATAAGCCCCCGTCAAGAATCTTATCTGTTAGCTATATATAAAATTTGATACTCTGACTACAATATACTACTATAGATAGAAGTGTTATTAATGGAGCAAGGTATGGAATTAGCAGTAGGAAATAATGCACCCGATTTTAGCTTACCAACAGATTCTGGTGAAAATTTATCACTGAGTGAATTTTTTGATAAAAAAAATGTAGTTCTTTATTTTTATCCTAAAGACGATACTCCTGGTTGTACAATGGAGGCAAAAGGCTTTAGAGATAAAATAGATGATTTTTCTTTCCTTGACACAGTGATAATTGGTGTATCAAAAGATAGTGTTAAGTGTCACACTAACTTCAAAGCAAAATATTCTCTGCCGTTTTCTTTAGTTTCTGATGAGAATGCTGAAATGTTGGGAAAATATGGTGTTTGGGTAGAGAAAAGTATGTTTGGCAAAAAGTATATGGGAATAGAACGCACTACTTTTTTAATAGATAAAAAAGGTAAAATAGTGAAGATCTGGAA
>NZ_QESS01000002.1:122158-197219 GCF_009012935.1 Wolbachia endosymbiont of Nasonia oneida
GTAGCCACTCAAACTTTGAACTGGATTCAGATGATAGCTCAGTTGTAATAACTGGCAAAAACGGTATTGGTAAAACTAATATACTTGAAGCAATCTCGTTGCTTGCTAAAAGCAATGGAATGAAAAAAGCAAAAGCCAGTGAGATACAAAATAGATTCAGTAATGAAGATTGGGTAGTGCACTATGATTTTTTTAATGGAATGGATTTTAATTCAATTGGTATCGCAAAGAGTTTTGATAAGAAACTAATACAAATTGATGGAAAAACGCAATCGAGTTATTCATCTTTGTATAAGATATCCAATGTAATATGGCTGATTCCACAAATGGACTATGTTCTTCTTAATTCTCCAAGTGACAGATTAAAATTTTTAGACCGTATAGTTTCACTGTTTGAGGAAAATTACACTTGCTGCTACATGAAACACAGAAAAGCTAAACGTGAGCGAAGTAAACTGTTGAGAGAGAACACCTTGGACGAAAATTGGCTCTCTAGTCTTGAAAACATAATGGCCGTTAATGCAGTTAGTATTTTACGTATGCGATCGTCTGTTTTAAAGACACTACAAGACACAATTGATAACCATTCCAGTGAGTTTTTTCCGAAGGCAAGTTTGAAATTCAGCAGCCAGCTAACTTTGGACGATACTGCAGAATATTTTCAGAATCGTCTAAAGGAAAACAGAGAAAAAGATTCATTGACTGGTAGAGTAACCTTTGGTGTGCATAACGATAATTTTCGGGTTTTTTGTCAAAAAAGAAACGTACCAATAAATCTGTGCTCCACTGGAGAACAAAAGTTATTACTGCTTTCTATTATTTTATCCAGTGTAAAAGCAAGGTGTATTCATTACAATAAGGCACCACTTCTTCTACTTGATGATATAATGTCTCATCTGGATAAACATTACAGAAAGGCGTTAATGGAGGAAGTGTTAAGTATTCAATGTCAAACTTGGATAACTGATGTAAATCAAGATAATTTCAATAGCTATCTTTATTCTTTCAAGTTTTTTGAATTATCAAATGAATTAAATGCAAAACTTCCTTGACAAACCTCGCCAGCCCCCTTATCATGATACTGAAGGTATTCAGTTATCTTCATCTGTGCAGATTAAACAGCAAGAAAACAACGTAGTTGGCGTCTTATTTTTAATTTTTTACACTATGTGCACCTTATGTCTTCACAACATTTCTGGGTTTTTACCTATATAAGCTGAAACGCGCTTATAAGTCGTTTAAGACAGTATAGTACGCCAATTTTGCAGGATTAGAGAGTGACAACTAGCTAACACGGGGTTTCTTTTGCCTTTTTTTCTGCTTAGTAAATTTCTTAAACATTCAAACTAAGGTGAGTTGCATTCAAAAGCAGCTAAATTGCAGTGTTTAAGACTTAAAAAACGCCAATACTGAAAATAGACAATGACCAGGGCTTCTTTTGCCTTTTTTTTCATTTGGTAAATTTCTTAATATTCATAGCTAAACGACAACCGTTATTCCGCTGCTTGTTAGCGGCTGAGATACCGCGAATGAATCGCGGTATGACGGTATGCGGCGGCATGACGATAAGCCTTGTCATTCCAGCGCGTGACGCTGGAATCTAAACTTTAACTGATATGATTACAGAAAGAGAATTTATTAGGTATTCATAGACACTGAAAGTGGTCAGCTTGACCACTTTCAAGTAAAGAAAACTACGTTTGTGCCTCCAATAATTTCTATTACTTATCCGCTACTGCACCGTCTTTACAAATCACACCTCCTGGTGTTATTTTTGAAACGACTACAGGAGCGCCAAAAAACACAGCAGTGAATGCACCGAGTGCAAAAAGCGCTGGCCACGGCATTCTACCGAATATTGCAAGCAACGCTGCACCAATGATCACTATTGTGATCATTGGTCCACCTATGCCATGAGTATAGCCTATTATCTTGCATATCACCGATGATGTTGTATCATTTGTATCAACAAAAGTAGTAGGAGGAGCATTTGCATCAAATGCAAAGGAGAGAATTAATGCCACAAGTAGAAGAAAATTTTTCATTATGCCTCCGATAATTTCTATTTAATGCTGGATTATCTACCATTTTGATTAAATTTAAGTAAATGGTGAGGATTTTTTTGCTTAAAAGTATCCTTTATTTCATTTAGAATACTTTTCTTGGTTCGTTTATATTACAGTGCTACAGAAATTTTACAGCATCGTTTATTGTCTTTATCGTGCTTTGATTGACACAATTTATAATGATGGAGTGGAGCATGCAGGGTATTTATCATTTTTAATTCTGTTATCAATATTTCCTTTTCTCATCGTTTTAATGGCTGTGGCGTCAACATTCGCAAATTTTTTAGACCAGTACAACATTGGCTGGGTATTTATCATTGATAACATGCCACAGGATATTTTATCATCTTTGATGCCGCGTATTAGGGAGATAATATCAGGCCCGCCGCAAAGCTTACTAACTTTAGCAATTGTAGGTGCTGTTTGGACCGCTTCATCGACAATTGAAGGGCTTAGAACAATACTCAATAAGGCCTATAAAGTTCCGGTTTCGCCGCCTTATATATTAAGAAGAGTACTAAGTATATTACAATTTTTAGTAATCACGCTTATTATAACTCTAACTATAGTGTTTTCTACACTAGTACCAATGCTAATTGATTTTTCCTATCAGGGGCTAAATTATACTAGGTATTTACTTATTGAATTTGTACTTTTCACAGTAGTCTCTTGGCTATATTTTATGTTACCAAACATAAAACAAAATTTATCAGACGTATTTCCTGGATCTTGTGTAGCTGTTATTCTTTGGACGATTTCTGCTTCAGCTTTTAAGCAATACTTAAAAGCTTCCTTTGACCAACTGGATTTGATATATGGAAGTTTAGGTGGTGTGGTAGTGTCATTACTATTTTTTTATATGCTAAGTTTGATTTTTATATATGGAGCAAAATTCAATTTTCAGCTAAAATATTTCAATGGATCTCGCTAAGGAGAAAGAAATGGGTAAGTTAGAAGGTAAAGTAGCTTTAATCACCGGAGCTTCAGGTGGAGTAGGCTCTGCTGTTGCAAAAAGGTTTATAAGAGAAGGTGCATGTGTGATTCTGATTTCAAGATCTCTTGATAATCTCAAGCCACTATATAATGAAATTGAAGAGCTTGAAGAATTTAAAGAAGGCTCTGTGAAACTAATTCAGCTTGATCTTTTAGACTTTGAGAATGTAAAGATACTGACAAACATGATAGAAAGCCTGAAATTATCAGAATCTGGAGCACTTGATATATTAGTTGCGTGTGCTGGAATTTTAGGCAAACTGAACCCCATTCATGACTGTGAGATTGAAGAGCTACAGAACGTAATGAATACAAATTTTACTGCCAATTGGTGCTTACTAAAAAACTTAGATCCAATGCTAAAAAAGTCTAATGCTGGAAGAGCGATATTCATGACCTCAGAAGTGACACTTTCTCCTTCCTCTTATCCATATTGGATGCCGTATGCTGCAAGTAAAGTTGCACTAGAAATAATGGTGCAGATATATGCATCTGAGACAAAACATACAAAATTATGTGTAAATGCTGTATACACGGAAGGACCTGTGGGTAGTGAGCAGGCATTTCCTGGATCTGAATTGGTGTCACCTGATAAACTAACAGATAAATTTGTGGAATTAGCTTCTGAAGACTGCAGCATATCAGGAAAAATCTTACCGCTCAGCAAATCTCCCGAATAAATTACCATAGTATCTGCAAAGATACCGTTAAGCCCACAACTGTATGAACATTGTGATTTGAGAGTAATCTCCACTAGGAAGGATGTCATCCCAGTGCCTCTATGGTGTCATTCCAGTGCTTGACACTGGAATCTAGTCTTTATTATGCAGCCACTTATTTAAAGTTAAGTTTTCTGGATCCCAGATGGCTTTGTTGCATCGCTAGCTATGATGGATTAAAGATAAAAAAGGTGGAGAATATCAGTAGCTTATTATTCTGGTATTTATAACAAGAACGGTCAGTGAATACCTAAATTTGAGTAAAAGAAATTTCACTACCACTCACTAATCCGGCTAAAATTCAAGAATTTCAATGCTTTAGCTATTTTCAATAGAATTAAATTTATTAATATAAATAACAAGTTACTATTCTTAAATTTGATCAGATTGATTGCAAAAAAAACAAGATTTTCAATAAGTTGCTTATAATCCTAATTATAGTTAGCTTTCATAAGTAGCGATGCAACAAAGCCATCCCAGACTGGGATGACACCTCTGGGCACTGCCGTCATAAAGGAACCAGTGTCAGCTACTTGAATGACATCATTTGCTGTGCAATTTACCTTCAAAAATGAATGTTTGTACAGCTGTGTGTCAAGCACTGGAATCTGCCACGCAAATTGCAATGTTCGTACAGTTATGCGTCAAGCCTAAAAGTAATTAGCTAATAGGTTTAATAAAAATTCACATATACAGGAAAGATTGGTAACATTACTTGAATAGAGACCGTTATTGTAATTATGCCGAAACGCACAGATATAGAATCTATATTAGTAATAGGAGCAGGCCCAATAGTTATAGGTCAGGCATGCGAGTTTGATTATTCCGGAACGCAAAGCTGTAAAGTATTAAAAAGCGAAGGTTATAAAGTCATTTTGGTTAACTCCAACCCCGCAACTATAATGACAGATCCTGAGTTTTCTGATGCGACGTATATTGAGCCGGTACTGCCTGAAATCATAGAGAAAATTATAATTAAGGAGAGGCCAGACGCAATATTGCCAACAATGGGCGGGCAAACAGCGCTCAATTGTGCAATAAAACTTGCAGATGATGGAGTGTTAGACAAATACAACGTAGAATTAATAGGGGTAAATAGAGAAGCAATAAAAAAAGCAGAGGATAGAGAGTTATTCCGCCAATCCATGGATAAAATAGGACTGAAATACCCCAAAAGTATCATTATAAAAAATCAAGAACGAATAAAAGAGGCTTTGGATTACGTTGGATTACCAGCAATTATCCGCTCGTCATTCACTCTTGGTGGCGCAGGTAGTGGCATAGCATATAATAAAGAGGAGTTTTTCAATATCGCAGAAAGTGCTCTCAAAATTTCGCCAATAAATGAAGTTCAGATAGATGAATCAATTATCGGCTGGAAAGAATATGAAATGGAAGTTATCCGCGATTGTAAAGATAACTGCATAATAGTCTGTTCGATAGAAAATGTTGATCCGATGGGAGTGCACACTGGGGATAGCATAACTGTTGCTCCTGCTTTGACTCTGCGTGACGTAGAATACCAACAGATGAGAAATGCATCTATAGCAGTGCTGAGAGAAATTGATGTTAGTGCCGGCGGTGCAAATGTTCAGTTTGCAGTGAATCCTAAAGAAGATGGAAGCCTCGTTGTAATTGAAATGAATCCAAGGGTTTCTCGCTCTTCTGCACTTGCTTCGAAAGCAACAGGCTATCCTATTGCAAAAGTTGTAACTAAACTTGCTATTGGCTATTCGCTCGATGAAATACGTAACGACTGCGCTCCAATAATACCAGCAGCATTCGAACCAGTGATTGATTATATCGTCACTAAAATTCCTCGATTTGAGTTTGAGAAATTTAAGGGGACGAATTGTGAATTATCAACCTCCATGAAATCAGTGGGAGAAGTGATGTCTATAGGCCGCACTTTTAATGAGTCACTGCAGAAAGCTTTTCGTTCACTTGAAACTGATCTTACAGGACTTGATGAAGTATTTCCTGAGAACATTGATATTGATCACATAAAATCTCAATTAGCAAAATTGCTACCAAACAGATTACTGATTGCTGCTGACGCAATGCGCCACGGAATTAGCATAGAAGAAATAAATTCGATTACAGGATATGACTTATGGTTTCTGCAAAATATACAGCAAATCATCTTGGCTGAACAAAAAATCAAGGAAAATGGCCTTCCTGGAACTGCATATGAAATGTTAGAGATGAAAAAAATGGGATTTTCAGATGCAAGATTGGCAAAATTAAGCAATAAGAAAGTAGAGCAAATCGAAGAAATAAGGAAAAAATTTGGCATTCATCCAGTTTATAAACGTGTAGACACCTGTGCGGCTGAATTTGAATCGAGCACTGCTTATATGTATGGCTGCTATGAGGGAGACATTACAAATAGGACAGAATGCGAAGCGGACATTTCTGACCGAGAAAAGGTTATCATCTTAGGAAGTGGTCCAAACCGCATTGGTCAAGGTATTGAGTTTGATTATGCATGCGTACATGCAGCTTCTGCCGCCAAAGAAATGGGGTATGAAACAATAATGATCAACTGTAATCCAGAAACTGTTTCAACTGACTACGATACCGCTGATCGTTTATATTTTGCCCCACTGATTGCAGAGGATGTGCTTGAAATACTAAGTAAAGAGCAAGAAAATGGCACACTGGTTGGTGTAATAGTTCAAATAGGTGGTCAAACGCCCTTAAAGTTAGCCAAAGTGCTTAACGAGAGAGGTTTCAAAATTCTGGGAACTTCGTTTGATTCTATTGACCTTGCAGAAGATCGCATGAGATTTAAAAATCTTGCTTTGCAACTTAATTTAAAACAACCTGAAAATTCTATCTGCCATTCAGTAGAAGAAGCGTTAACCAACGCAGAAAAGGTGGGGTTTCCACTAGTAGTCAGGCCATCATATGTCCTCGGCGGTCAGTCTATGTCGATTAGACACGATACTCAGAGCTTTAAAGAGTACGTCTTGGATCAAACTAAAATCTTTGAGCATGGCTCGCTGCTTCTTGATAAATTTTTAGTCAATGCAGTTGAGGTTGACGTTGATGCTGTATGTGATGGGGAAAAAGTTTTCATTGCAGCGGTCATGGAGCACATTGAAGAAGCTGGTATCCACTCTGGCGATTCAACATGCTCAATACCGACAAATACATTGAGCGACGAAGTAATAAAAGAGATCAAGCTCCAAACTGAGAGAATAGCATTAGCATTAAAAGTGAAAGGTCTGATAAACATTCAGTTTGCTGTTCAAGAGAATAGACCTCTTGCAGAACCTGTTTGTGATGAGAAATTTTTAGGAAAAGTGCAGATGAGCACCACAGAATACTCGAATGTATTTGAGGAGCGCAGACAAGCTTTGACGACAAAATTGCCTTCAGAAATCGAGTTATGCAAGAGGTCTAGTGATGTATACATACTTGAAGTGAATTTAAGGGCTAGTCGAACCGTTCCTTTTATTTCCAAGGTAATCAATATTCCTATTGCAAAGCTTGCCACTCAAGTTATTTTGGGTAAAAAATTGAATCAGGAAAACAAGCCTTTCAATCATTTTGCAGTTAAAGCTGCTGTTTTTCCATTTACCCGCTTTGCAGGAGTGGATACTTTACTTGGTCCTGAAATGAAATCAACAGGAGAAGTGATGGGAATCGACTCATCTTTCGAAGCTGCACTTGCAAAAGTGCACATGGCTGCAGGATACAAGTTACCAACAGAAGGAGCAGCTCTGGTTTCAGTAAAAGATGATGATAAAGAGTATATATTGCCTGTTGTACGAATGTTGAAAGAACTGAGTTTTGAAATATATGCAACCAAAGGTACGGCTTTGTATCTGAACAATAACGGCATTGCTGCAAAAGCTGTAAATAAAGTGAGAGAAGGCAGACCCCACATAGTTGATATGCTCAAAGATGGAAAAATAAATCTAGTGATCAATACCTCAAAAGGTGTGAAATCAGTCTCAGACAGCAAAGATATTCGCAGAACTGCTATTTTGCAAAATATAGCTTACAGCACCACAGCTTCTGGGAGTAAAGCGTTAGTGCTTGCAATTCAATATGTAAAGAATAGCAAATTGGAAGTGAAATCATTACAGCAGATACAAAACGTTTAAATATCAAAACTAGAATAATTCACTCTCAAAATGCTAAAGAGAACATAATAAAAAGATGGAAATTTTGAAGGAAATAGTATACCTAAAGAATCAACTAGCGTAATTGAACAGCCAAATGCTGCAACGAATGCTCCACAATCTCACCTAGAGGACACTTCCCTTATATGTTAAGAACAAGTCTTTATAAATATCAAAGTAGTGAGATTAAAGACACACAGAGAAGAGGAATCGTCACGCCCCTTGATTATAAGAATCGTTGTTCAGCAAGGTTCTCTTCTCTGGTTTATTATACTGAAAGTTCCGAACAACTGATTGAGCTTTTAGGCTCGTATATAAGGCTGGAAAATGCAGTATATGTTATTATTACGGAGGAATTATGAATTCATCAAACATTATTGCTGGCATTGATGTTAGCAAAAGTAAATTAGATCTCCACATTCACCCACTTGAGCATTATAAAATATTTGAAAACAATGTACAATCCATTGATGAAATGCTGGACTTTTTACGTTTGCATAATGTAACCAAAATTGGTCTTGAGGCAACTGGTGGATACGAAAAATTATGTGCCTATACTTTACTAAGCAATGGTTTTGAGGTGTACGTCATTCAACCAAGGTGGGAGAGACTATGCTAAAAGCCTTGGTATTACTACAAAAACTGATAAAATAGACTGCAGTATCATCTCACGTTATATTAATAATACAGATATGCGTGTTACTCCTTTAACAGTTAGTAATGGTAATATTGATTGCTTGAAACAAAAATTATCTCGTAGAAACCAACTTGTAGAAATAGCAAAAATACAAAAAACCCAAATCCAACAGGTAACTGATACATCTATAATCAAACAAATAGAGGAACTTCTTGCAATTTTACGTAATCAAATTAAAACTTTAGAAGATGAAATGATTACATTTATCGATCAAAACCAAGAGCTTAAAAGAAAATATATATCAATAACTATATAGTAGCGGGATGACGGTTTTTCAAATTGTCGGTAAATCTAAGTTAGTTTAGCTATAGGCAGCAATTTTCTGTATTTATTTTAAATTGAAGAAAGCTCAAATGAAAGATCGTGTTTTGCTAAAAATCACAGAATGCAGTCTGGTTACTATTTAAAAGGATATGTTCAAAAAAACTGTGTCAAATCAACTCATACACTTCATTACCAACTTCATGATGAAGTTCCGCAGTTGGATGGAAATAATCAAAAAAGAAATAATCCTTTAGTGTTTCTTTGCTACACCCAGGGTTATAGTGAACGTCAAGTTCCCCTTTAAATATCAACTTTAAGAGTATTTTTATATTTTCTTTAAATCTCCCAACTTGGTCTGCAATGTTCGATGTGCATGCATCTTGACAATTTAAACCTTTGCTCTTGTATTCGCTAAACATACTTCTCATTTTAGAGTTAAGATCAAATGCTTTTATTTCAAGATTTGTACTTTTCTTCATATAATCTAAGCCTTTAGCCAGTTTTGCATTGAAACTCTCCGTGAGCTTTGTAGCTAGTTCCCTTGCTTCTTCATCTCTATTAAAAGCTGGTATTGAGCCAACTTCAGGTGCATTTGCAACAACTACATGCTTAACACCATGTTCATTTAGAACCTTAAGTGCATTACATATTTCACTCACTGCTTGTTCCAACACTTCTTCCGCTTTAGTATCGTCATAAGCAGTGGCAACCATAACATCATTTCCGCCGATTATGATGCAAAATAAATCTTCTTTACCTATATCTGGATGATGTTTAATTACCGCATCTAGCTGGTTAGCTAAACGAAATTTATTGAAGAAATAAGAAAAAATAGGGTCAAAAATTTCAGATGCTGTTGCATATGAAACTGCGTAATTCTGACCTTGCTGTTCGTGGCATCTCCCAAAAAATGAATAACTCCACCCAGGTTTAAATTCATCTAAATCTAAATATTTTGCTATATATTCAACAGCAGTAGGGCCATTGCTAAAAGATCTTCCTTGATAAAAAGGATCATCAAATTTTACGCTTTTTGCAAAGGATAAATTATTTAAAATTCCAATGATTGCGCCATTATCGGATAAGCTATCACCCAGAACATAAAAATTTCTATACTTTGAATTAGAATTGTCATTTTTGTTTGTCATAATATTTACTGTAGATTAGCATGTTGTTTCATTAGATTCATAGAAAAAGAAAAATAGCGGTGAAATTATACAACTTTGGCCTAACTTGCTCTCCACTTTTTCCGGGCAAAATCAGCTTCTTCTTAACTTGACACGTATACTTAAAAGAACCCTCTAAGTTTTCTAGCACGGCTTGGATGTTTCAACTTGCGCAGTGCTTTTGCCTCTATTTGCCTAATTCTCTCACGTGTTACATTAAAAATTTTTCCTACTTCTTCTAAGGTATGTTCCTTCCCATCTTTACCAAGGCCAAAACGCATTCTTAAAATTCTTTCTTCCTTTGGTGTTAAAGTTGCAAGAACATTGGTTGTAATGCCACGCAAGTCAGCAAGTATTGCAGCATCCTCTGGCCTGGAGACTCGCTTGTCTTCTATACAATCACCAAAGGTACTACTATCATCTTTTCCTGTTGGAGCTTCAAGACTTACTGGATCCCTTGCTATTTTCATAACTTTGCGTATTCTTTCCAGTGGCATTGTCAGTTCTACACTCAATTCCTCTAACGTCGGCTCTCTTCCCATCTCATGAGTCATCTTTCTTAATGCTCTGTTGATTTTACTGATAATTTCCACCATATGAACTGGTATTCTAACTACTTTAGACTGCTCAGGTATTGCTCTAGTGATTGATTGTCTTACCCACCAAGTGCCATAAGTTGAAAATTTATATCCACGTTTGTAATCAAACTTATCCACGGCCTTCATAAGACCAATATTGCCTTCTTGTATCAAATCAAGCAGATCAAGGCCTCTTTTTGAATACTTCTTAGCAATGGAAACTACTAGCCTTAAGTTAGCCTTAATCATTTCTTGCTTTGCTTCAGAGACTTCTCGTTCGTGTTTTTGTATTCTCTTGATTAGCTCCTTAAATTCTTGTACGTTATCTTCCTGTATATGCTGCTTAACACCGTTCAAGGTACTAGCTATATGTTCAGAGTTATCGTCTATAAACCTTAAAAATTTGTTTTTTAATTCACCTGTAAAAGAGGACTGATTTTCATTGATCTTTAAAAGACTTATCTTTTTCAATTCGTGCTTTAAAAGCACGTCATCATAAACTTTATAGAAACTTTCTCTATCGATATCGTGTTTTCTAGCCTCAGCAATAAGATTAGCCTCTTCAAGCGTAATGGATCTATTTATCTTATAAAGTTCTTGTGTAATTCTGGCAACAGCAGCATCACTTAACTTAATTTGTAATGCTATAGACCATATTTGATTATACAAATTTTCTAGCTCATTAGAGAAATTTTTAGAATTTTTTCTTAATATCAACGCTTCATTTGTTAAAGTAATTATCTCATCCAATGCAACTATGACCTTTGGCAATAAGTCACTTTCCATTTCAAGAATAGAAACATTTAAATTGACTGAATTTATATCTTCATTATTACCGTCTTTCTCATCATCACTTTTTTTACTATCTTTCTCATCATCACTACAGTACTCAGCATCTTCAGAAACATCCTCAGAATCCTCAACATCTTCAGCACTTTCTTCACTCTCTTCACTTTCTTCTTTGGGTACCACATTAAAATCAGAGTTATAAATTGCATCCAGATCTATAATTTCTCTCAGTAAGAGAGCTCCATTACTTAAATCATCACGCCATACTTTTATCACCTTTAATGTTACTGATGTTTCAATTATTGCACGTAACATGTTATGCTTTTCAGATTCAATTTTTTTTGCTATCTCGATTTCATCTGCCCTTGATAAAAGCTTTACGGAGCTCATGTCTTGTAAATAAATCCTCACTGGATCATCATTTTGTACTAAAGTTGCAGTAACATTTGGCGATGTGTCATCATCATCAAGTTTACTATCATCACTGTTGGAAGGAATATCTTCTTCATCTTCGCTACTTTCAAGCACATTAATTCCGGAATCCTGCAATAAAGATATAGCATCATCTATAAAGTCAGACGAAAAATTTTCATCTGATAATTTATCATTTATATCATCAAAGGTGATAAAACCACCCTTTTTTATACTCTTAGTTACCAGATCTTTGATAATTTTTTTCTTATCTTCTGCATCATTAATAGTTGACATCATTACCTTTATAGTTTATAATTTTATTTCTTATTAACAAACAAACTTACAACGAGCAAGTCTATAATTTTACTTTTAACTTGTGGCTATTTGTTACTTCATATAGTTTAAGATACTGTTAATTTATGTACACTTGTCTTAATCAATTGTTCCATACTTTTCTTCCATTTTTACTGCTATGGATAATCCAACTGAAAATGTTGCAATTCCAACCACTATAGCAGTAAGCATTAAAACATGGGGTATAGGATTGCTATATGAATAAAAATTTGAAACCAATATAGGAGGCAAGGAACTTTTTATATATCCTAGAGATATGTAAAATAACAAAACAGATGCTTGGAAGACGCTTACCCCTATCATTTTCTTGATTAAATTTTTATCGTTTATAATAATATATAAACCTAGCACCATTAATACAATAATAATCGTATAATTATATAAAGTCATTGTTTTTTCCTACGAGCAAAATTTATATATATAATTAACATAGAGGAGCAGACAGTAAATGCTACACCTAATTCCACCAAAAAAATACCTAATTTTTGACCGGTTCTATTATTGGTTAACAAGATATCATAAGATAAAAAATTTTGGCCAAGTAAAGTTGTTGCAACGCCCGTTCCTCCATAAATTAAAATACCTAACACGTTAGTCAATCTAATCACAGAATAAGGTATTGCTTTTAGAGTTGTAGATACACCAAATAGCATTGAATATAATATTATCCCGGAGGCAATAATTATTCCTGCTTGAAAACCTCCACCCGGAGTGTAATCACCGTGAAATTGTATGTATAAACCAAATAAAATGATAAAAGGTATCATCAAAAATGTTACTGCATTTAATATCGGATCTTTAATCATTTTCTTTTTCTTCTTTTAATATCAACGTTATACAAAGCGCAGCAGTAAAAACTACTATAGTTTCTCCAAACGTGTCATAACCACGAAAGCTTGCCAAAATAGCTGTCACTATATTAGGAATACCGGTAGCTTTTTCGGTATTTTCCATATAATAAGGAGCAACATGCAAGTGGATCGGAGCATTGTGGCTGCCAAAATCTGGCAATTGAATCATAAAATATGACAAACATACAGCCAGAAATAACATAAAAAAAAGCGTTATAGGGTTATGAGATAGATTTACTTTATGATTCTTTATCAAGGAGAGTGCTGCAAACGTAAAAACTGTACTGAGCCCCGCACCAACAGAAGCTTCAGTAATTGCAACATCAGGTGCATTCATAATTAAGTATATAAGCGCAATAAGTGAACTAAATACACACATTAGAACAGCACTTACGACTAAATGTCGCGAGAAAACTATAAAAACCGTAACTGTTAGTAACAACAAAAGTAACACTACATTTAATATTTCTAACACCTTAGCCTTCTTTAACAGTTTTTTTCTTAACTTTATAATGAGTGCGCGCTAAAATATAGCTATTAGTTGAGTTAGCTACCCATATTATAAAAATTAATAATACTATTTTAACAGTATTGATTGAAAATCCATTCTGCAAAGCAAAACCAATTAACAATAACGTTGCACCGCTAGAATCTGTAATACCTGCTGCATGTAACCTAGTATAGAAATCAGGAAATCTGATCACCCCTATATTTGAAATAATTATCAAACAAATACCTAAAAATATGAAAATGGATCCTATCATAAATTATCAAAACAACATTAATCTCATTAGTGCTATAGTTGATATAAAGCTAACGCTAGCATACAACAATGCTATATCAATTAAAAAAAAATTATTCAGAATGATTGATATTGCTGTTATAAGTACAACTACTTGCGTTGAGAAATTATTGAACGCTAAAACCTTATTGTACACATCATTTGACTTAGACACTATGCAACACAACATTACACTCATACAGAACAACAGTGTATAGATAGCAATGCAAATCATTTAAAGACTATGTGACTTCAGTAGATTTCTAAACGGATACTTCTTCATCGCCATCTTGATCATTTATTTCATCATCCACTTCATAATCTTGGCTTTCTTGACTTGCATCAAGATCTGTGTTATCAGAAAAATTTAATAAATTCGCTAGCTTACTTGTATTACTGCTGTAAACATTATTCATATTTCCTTTCATGTATTCCTTGCATCTACCTACCAAAAGGCTAAACAGCTCATGAGTATCCACCTGTTTTCCTGCTATTTCATGTAAGGAAACTATGGTATTTTTATGACCTTTAAACTTAGCTGCTTGAATTGGATTACTTGCCCCTGTATTTAAATCATGTGTTCTTTGACTTGCCAACAGAACCAATTTGAAACGGTTACTTACCCGTTCTATACACTTTTCTACAATAGACTCAGCCATAAGATACTACCTTAATAAGTTTTATACTATATCACAAAAAACAAGTTGTCAACTTTGTATCTATTGCGATTCAACTTCATGTTTTACTTTTTCTGCCTCAGATTTTATTTCTTGGCTTTCTGTCATCGTGATTGTTATCTCATGATCAAGTTTTTTTAGAAATCCTAACAATCGCTCTAAAGAAAAACCATCTATTTTACCATTTTTAATTTGCGATACCTTTGGCTGATCAATACCAAGTTTCTCAGCTGCAAAAGCCTGAGTCCAAGCATTTTTTTCTATAATTTTATTTATTATATAAAGCAACTTTGTTTTTATTCCTGCACTGTCTAAGTTATTTAACGATATTATTTCCATAATTCTTACACTCACATATCAATTAACTTTATTAAATATTATAACATAATATTTAATATACCAAGATATTAATATCATGTAACTTGTCAATCATTATATGATATCAATATTTAAAACTTTAAGTTGATTATATATTAATATTTTTATCAAATTTCTAGTAATTTTAAATTACCATTTTACCATCAGTCTATCTGAAAAAACCATTTATAGAAAGAACAAGCTAAGATTACAAAGCTTGAAATACAAAAATAATTATTTTATAAATTTATCTTACATAAGAAGTTTATATCTCTATATCTTAATATAAATATTTATTTAAATTTTTAAAATTTCTATTTTAACGAGAATTCTATATATTATATTTATAATATAATTTAAATATTTGTTGCTTTTTAGCTGGAACATTATTTAGTTAGTAAGTAAAATTGTGTTGAATATGACAAAAATAAAAAAAGATGTTGCTGTTATTATGGGAAGTGAGTCAGATTACACCACTATGGTCCATACTGTTGATATGTTAAAAGCATTAGAAGTTTCACATGATATATTCATAATATCTGCACATAGAACACCAGAAAGGCTCTTCAATTTTGCTAAATCTGCACAAGAAGAAGGTTTTAAGGTTATTATAGCTGGTGCAGGAGGTGCAGCTCATTTACCTGGTATGGTTGCGTCACTAACTTGTTTACCAGTTATCGGCGTTCCTGTGCATAGTAAACAATTAAATGGGCTGGACAGTCTACTCTCTATAGTTCAAATGCCAAAGGGTGTTCCAGTTGCAACCATGTCTATAGGAGAAAATGGAGCATATAATGCTGCCATTACCGCCGTATCTATATTGTCAATTTCTAACAGTGAAATTGCAGGTAGGTTAAAAAAGTGGAGAGAGAAGCAGACCAAAGAAGTAAAAGAAAAACCAGTTTCATAATAAATCTATGGCAATAATTCTTTTAGACACAAAAACCATAAACCGTATAGCAGCGGGGGAGGTAATAGAAAGGCCAGCAAGTGTAGTAAAGGAATTAGTGGAAAATGCAATAGATGCTGGAAGTTTAGAAATAGAGATCAAAATAGAAAGTGGTGGGCGTAACCTTATTATTGTGACAGATGATGGTAACGGAGTAGAAAAAAACGATTTAGAACTTGCGTTTATGCGCCATGCTACTTCAAAATTGAGCGACAATGAGTTGATAGAAATCAAGCATCTTGGCTTTAGAGGAGAAGCTCTGCCTTCAATAGCAGCAGTAAGTAGGATAAAATTATCGTCTAAGGCAAGAGAAGCAAATGAAGCATGGTCTATAAGTTATGAGGGTGGAGAGAAAATAGGGGAGCAAACTCCTTACTCTTTATCACAAGGGACACATATTGAAGTACGAGATTTATTTTTTGCCACTCCAAATAGACTAAAATTTCTAAAAACCGAAAGAGCAGAAACTCAAAGCATTGTTGATATTGTAAATAACCTAGCAATGATTAACTATCATATAGGGTTTACTCTCACTTCAGGTAATAAAAAGCTCTTAAAATACGCTAAGCAGACTTCGTTATTTCATAGATTGTGTGAAGTAGAAGAAGAATTTCAGGGCAATTCTTTGGAGATCAATGAAGAAGAAGACGACATTAAACTTACGGGACACATCTGTAAGCCGACCGTCAATCGTGGTAAGTCCACTCAGATCTATACGTTTGTTAATGGAAGGCCAATTAAAGATAATTTACTTATTGGCGCAGTTAGGTATGCATATCATGATTTTATTCCAAGCGATAGGTATCCTTTTGCAGCGTTACATTTAGAGATACCTTATGATCAAGTAGATGTAAATGTGCATCCAAATAAGTCAGAAGTAAGGTTTCAGAATAAGAAGCTCATATATGAGATAATGACAAGAGGATTAATTAAAGCATTGTCAAGAAGGATAGGCACCTTTCCAGCGCATGACCAGAAAATGGATTCAACATTGCCAGATCCTTTTGATAAACCTGATGTTCAAAATGAAAGAAGGCCAAGTCCTTTTGAAAATCAACTAATAAAAGAATTTGCTTCTCCAAATGAAAAAGCAAAAGGCTTATCAGAACAGTCAAAATCGTTTGATTATACCGGCATACAGAAATTTCCATCACAAGCGGAGACTATGGTTCTGGAAAAAAAGGTGTTAGAGCAAGTTGATTTGATAGAGAGCCACCCGCTCGGGTTTGCACGCTGTCAGGTCTATAATACTTATATTATTGCAGAGGTAAGGGACAAATTGATTATAGTCGATCAGCATGCAGCCCACGAGAGATTAGTATATGAATGCCTAAAACAAAAATCAAGTATAAAAAGACAAAAACTACTTCTTCCTGAAACGGTTGAAATCAAAAATCAAGCCGGAATGGAGATGATTGAAATCTATAAAGATAAGTTATTTGAAATGGGTTTTGATATTGAAATCAAATCAGAGAATAAAGTGATAGTAAAAGAAATCCCTGCAATTTTGGGAGCAATAGATGTGAAAGAGATGCTAATTAACATAATTGATAGATTAACGGAAATAGAAGATACATTGCCAGTAGAAGATAAAGTGAACAAAATATTGGCCACTATCGCTTGTCATGGATCAATTAGAGCGGGTAGAAAAATGAGGTTAGATGAAATGAATGAGCTGCTGAGACAAATGGAAAAAACCCCATATTCCGGGCAATGCAACCACGGAAGACCAACTTATATAGAAATGAAACTCAGTGATATTGAAAAACTTTTTGAGCGTAGGTAATGAGGTTGCCATAAATATGTAAGTGCTCCTTTCTCGTCATCCAAGTAGCTCATAGAAACGAAAAAACTTCCTTGACAAACTCCGTCAGCCCCCTTATCATGAAAGTGAAGCTATTTATTTATCTTCTCTGTACAGATTAAATGACAAAAAAACTCACGAATCTGGCGTCTCATGTTTAATTTTTTGCACTATGTGCACCTTATGTCTTTATAAAATTCTAGGTTTTTACCTAATATAAGCTAAAATGCGCTTATAAAGCATTTAAAACATAAAAAAACGCCAACTTAAAAAATGGATAGTGAATAATTAGCTACCCTAGGGTTTCTTTTGTCTTTTTTTCTGTTTAGTAAATTTCTTAAACATTTATGACTAAAGGTTAGTTGCATTAAAAAGCAGCTAAATCGCGGTTATTAAGCGTTTAGAATAAAAAAACGCCATACTTGAAAGTATAATGTAAGTAATTAGCCAACCACGGGGCTTCTTTTGCCTTTTTTTTCGCTTAGTAAATTTCTTAATGTTTATAGCTAAACGACAACCGTCATCCCGCTACGTGTTAGCGGGATCTCTTGTTAGCGCCGCGGCGGTATGACGTCTCGCTTGCAACCTATAGCTTTGTCATTCCAGTGCTCCTTTTTTTGTCATCCCAGTGCCTTGACTATTTGGATCCAGAAAACTTAGCTTCGAGTCAAGTAGGCTGCAAATAAAAACTGGATTCCAGCGTCACGCGCTGGAATGACACCCTGACAATCGTCATCCCGCTACGTGTTAGCGGGATCTATGTTAAGAGATACCGCGGCGGTATGACGTATAGAAACTAAAAAAGTTCTTTTTTAAAAAACTTAAGTTATACTTATAAGTATTTGATACTTTTTATAGTGATTATGTCGAGTTTAAGCTGCCTTTATGGTGATAATGCAGAATTTGTGGAAGAAATGTATAGCCGTTATCTGCAGGGCGATAAATCGATCGGGGAAGATTGGTATAGAATTTTTTCAAGCAATTTAGAAGTTAATAAAACGGAGCCCTGCGGTGCACAGCGTGCAACTAAGGCGGATGATTCGGCTTTCGATTTGGCAAATTTCTTTAGGTCCTACGGTCATTTTTTTGCAGACCTTAACCCGCTATCACCAAATGAAAATCAAGAAATAGATTATCAAAAATATTCAAATTTATCCCCAGCACGTGACGCTGAAATCTATAGAGATATTTACTGCAAGAATATCGGCTTTGAATTTATGCATATCTCCTCTTATGAAGAGAGAATGTGGCTGCAAGAAAAAATTGAAAATCAAACCTATACGCTGAGTTCACAAGATAAAAAGGAAATACTGAGGCACTTAATTGAATCTGAAATGTTCGAACAATTTCTCCATATGAAATTTCCTGGATATAAACGCTTCTCTATTGAGGGTGGAGAATCAGCTATTGTTGCAATTGAAAAAATTATTAGTGATTCCGCTGGTTATGGTATTGAAGAAGTAGTTCTTGGTATGGCTCATCGCGGACGACTCAATGTTCTAACCAAAGTTATGGGCAAAGAATATGCAGCAATGCTGTCTGAATTTCAAGGCAACCTTGCATACCCAAGTGGTCTTGAGGTGTCCGGTGATGTTAAATATCACCTTGGTTACTCTTCTGATCGAGCACTTTCAGGTGGCAAAAAAATACATTTAAGTTTATGCCCTAATCCATCTCACCTTGAAGCGGTAAATCCGGTTTTGGCTGGAAGAATAAGAGCAAAACAGAATATAAGATCTGTGCTTGGCATATCAATTCATGGTGATGCGGCTTTCATCGGTCAAGGAGTGGTTGCTGAAACTCTAACCTTAAGCAATATTGAAGGCTATAGGGTGGATGGCATCGTGCACATTGTCATTAATAACCAAGTTGGTTTTACTGCAAGCCCAAGCTGCGCACGATCCTCTTTTTATTGCACTGACATAGCAAAATCAATAGAAGCCCCAGTGTTTCACGTTAATGGAGATAACCCTGAAGCTGTGAGTTTTGTTGCGAATTTGGCGATGGAATATAGGCAGAAATTTAAAAAGGACGTAGTAATTGACATAATGTGCTACCGCAAATATGGCCATAATGAAGGTGATGAACCGAATTTCACTCAGCCACTTATGTACAAGGTAATATCAAAGCATAAAACTCCTGGAACACTGTATGAAGAGAAGTTGATCGCAGAGAAAGTATTAGATGGCGATGAAGTAAATAAATTACGCAGTGAATTCAGGGCAAGATTGGATAAAAGTCTTGCTGAATCAGCGGCTTATACTCCAAAAAAAGCTGACTGGTTTTATGGAGTGTGGTCAAAATTAAGAAGAGCAAAGTTGAACGATTTGAGTGAATACTATACAGATTCTGGTGTTCCGCCAGATGAGTTGAAAAAATTAGGTGTGCATATAAATAGCAACATCCCAAGTAGCTTTAACATTAACAATAAGGTTAGAAAAATACTCGATGGCAGAATAGACAGCATAAATTCTGGTAGCAATATAGACTGGGCAACTGCCGAAAGTCTTGCATTTGCGTCACTGCTCACAGAAGGAATAGGAGTGCGCTTATCAGGCCAAGACTCTGGTCGTGGCACTTTTTCGCACCGTCATTCAAGGCTTGTTGATCAGGTAACAGAAGAAGCGTTTATTCCGCTAAACAATATAAATGAAAAGCAAGCTCACTTTGAGGTCATAGATAGCGCACTATCTGAGTATGCTGTAATGGGCTTTGAATATGGATATAGCCTTGATTCCCCGTATTCACTGGTGCTCTGGGAAGGACAATTTGGTGATTTTGCAAATGGTGCACAAATTATGATCGACCAGTTTATCGCATCTGCAGAAACAAAGTGGTTGCGATCAAGCGGTCTAGTTTTATTGCTGCCTCATGGTTATGAAGGACAGGGACCTGAGCATAGCTCCGCACGTATAGAGAGATTTTTGCAACTCTGCGCAGAGGATAATATGCAGGTAGTTAATTGTTCCACTCCGGCGAATTACTTCCATGTCTTACGCAGACAAATGCATAGAGACTTTCGTAAGCCTTTGGTAGTGTTTACACCTAAATCGCTACTGCGTCATAAAAGAGCAGTTTCTAACTTATCCGATTTTGAAGGAAAATTCCTCACGGTGATTCCAGAATGTAGAAAAGGTTTAGTTTCAAGTGATAAAGTACGAAAAGTTGTAATATGCAGCGGTAAAGTTTACTACGACATAATTGAAGTATGTGAAGCACAAAAAATAAACGATATAGCAGTGATACGTTTAGAACAATTCTATCCTTTTCCTGCAGATAAACTAAGTAATGAACTTGAAAAGTACAAAAACGCTGAAATTATATGGTGTCAAGAAGAACCAAAAAATATGGGAGGATGGTTTTTTGTCAACCCATTGATAGAAGAAGTGTTGTCCAATCTCGATATCCAAGCAAAAAGACCTAAGTGCATTGCAAGACTTGCTGCTGCATCTCCTGCATGTGGTTATGCTAGTGTACATGCTCAGCAACAAGAGGAGATTTTAAGACAGATCGCTTAGTATTTACAGTTATTGAAGCAGAAGTGGTGCTATAAAAGTAGCTGACACTTGAATCCGGTTGCATCACGCGCTGCGGCCAGGCGCAATAGAAAACGCATTACACCAATAAAGCCCTTTTGGTACTCAAGCAAATATAAAAGATTTTTATTCTATTAAAAAAAATATAATTTTTATTAAAATTTTCATTTATTTTTATTTAAAAAGTAAACATTATTAATATTTACTTTAACTAATATAGGATATATATGAATACAAAAATATTTGAGATGTTAATAAGGAGAACTGGTCTACGCAGAGATAGCAAAGCTGAGATCATACAGTTAAATAGAAATGAAAAAGCTTTTGTAGATGAGGATAAAGAATCTATCGAATTAGCTGAGGCCATTTTTGAAGAGAATAATATGTTTCATTTCCGCAAACCAGGTCCTGCTATGGATTACATTTTGCACAAATTAATAAATGATAGGAAGCTTTTCGAGGAAATGAAAGATAGAGGTACAAGTATAATACGTCTTTTTTCTTTGTTATCAATGTATCATGGTCGTCTCAATTGCTGTGTTATAAGAAAAGGAGGGTGTATTACTGAGTGTGGCATACTTGATTACGCTGGCACCTATCCAGAACTAGTGCCTTTAGAGGACTTTATACTTATTGAGCCTTCCTCGTACCTCGAGTACATTGTGTTTGACAATGAGAATATCAGAAATAGGTTAGCTGAAGACTTAACTGAAGACAAAACAAAATTAGATATCTTTTTGAATGGAATTTTAGCAACAAAGAATTCGGATTTAGTATTATCTTGTATTAACAAGATAGAGGTTCTTAATGAGGAAGATAGATATTTTGTTAATCGCTTACAGAAAAACAACATGCTAGACTACATCTTAAACAAAGATGATACAACACTTGCAAAATCAACTCTAAAGGAATTGTTGAAGCTTTCTATTTTGCAGGAAGAAAAAAGCACTGAGTTAGAATCTCCCCAAGCTTCAAGTGTAAATGTTAGCAAAGCTCAGCAACATTGTAGTATATAGCTGGTGATAAAGTTTAAAATAATTGCATATACTGAGGCTCATTTAGGTATAGAGCCTCAGTGGTGCTTAATTTTTTCAATTGATGGTGACTAGTAGCCCTACTATGATGTAGATCTATGCTCGCTTACAGCTAAAATTTCACCTCTATTAGTGGAATGTTATTCCAGCTATTGCTTCCATAGTCATCAATAGAAGCGTTTAAGTAATCTGTATCAAAGCGTACGGGCACATCAAATTCGAAGCTCGCAGTGATTATCGCATCTTTTACTGGCGGTTTCATGAATGTTATTTCTCCCGTTGAATAATTTACTGAATATTCACTCTCTTCTTTACCATTTAAATAAATCTTTACTGTCCCATGTACTGGCTTTTTGATCATACGTATATGCTTATCTTCCCCACTTACATAAGTTTTGATTAGCTGAAAAGTCGTTTTTTTGTTATCTCCTATACCAATCTCTTGGTTGATGGCTATAAAATCCGACCAATCCTTAAAACGAAACCCTATTGCTTTACCTTTTCGTGCATGAAAAAATGTTATTAGTTCTAGTAGCTGCTCGTTTGATCTGACCCCGTAAGCTATGTTGTATCTAGTGCGTGCATGAGACCAATTGATGTTGCGCTGTTCACAACCATTGTGAGTTGTTACAACGTCAGTAGAAAATTCCGGTCCTCCAGTGGAACCATAAGATATATTTTCTGGAAATCTAATTTCTGTGAATGACATATGTCTTCCTGTGAAAGTAAAATAGTTTAGTTGAAGAAAATGTTGTAATTTGAAAGCGTTTTACATAGCAAATGACGCTATGGAAAGTGGGTGAGACCACTGAGTTAAACTGCTGTCACACCCACAGTTACTATACTCAGGTTCATTTGAGTTGTCAAGCACAAAAAATAAAATTTTATGGCAAACTGTAACTAGCCTTGCTTGTGACTTAATTCATCTACTTTTTTGCGTAATACATTCAAATCAGTTGCTCCTACAAACAGGCTATCTCCAATTATTAAAAAAGGTGTACCACCTACTCCCAAATCTCTTACTAGAAGCCTACTGTTGTTTATCATTTGCTCAATTTTGTCCGCGTTATCTTTTATGGAATCATTAAAATCGTCCTCATCAATCCCTATGCTTTTCACTATATCCAATATGCTTTCGTCTGAAAATCCTCCTTTGTGACTTAAAGCAGAATAGTGAAAGTCGAAATATTTTTCTTTATCAATAAAGTAAACAGCTAAAGCGCTTTTTGCTGCCCTTAAAGAGTCATGACCAAGTATTGGAGCATCCCTAAAGATATACTTAATTTTACCGTCGTTAATTAACTGCTTTATATCATTCTTCATAGCTTTGCAATATCCACAAGAATAGTCAAGGAAGCCTGCAACTATAACACTACTATTTTCATTTCCGGAGTAAGGATAAGTAAGGTCAAATATTTGATCCTTGTATTGTGAAATTTTACTTTTGGTTACATTATCTCGAGCAGCGTAACTACTTTTAATCGACTCCTCTTTGAGAGTTTTTACGATCTTATCAAAATTTCTGCTTATATAATTATCTAATTTCTCACCTATATAATCATCGTTTAGCATTTGGCTGCGATTTGAAAGCCAATTGTTTATTATCGGCAAGCTTGCTATTGCTATTATTAAAATTAATAAAAATGATATTCTAGACATACAATTTATTTAAAAACCTACAACATAAAACTTTTAGTACACATTTATCTGTATATTAAAAGAAGCATCTAATGTTAATATATAAAAACATTTGTATCAAGTGTATTTTATAACCAGTTTTGCCTCAAATGCAAACTTTACACAATAAAACTCAAGCACATTACCACAAAGTTCATCAGAAAACTTGGTGATGAGGGTGGTGAAACATTTTGGTAGTTGATTATCTTATAACTGCCATGTATAATGCTAACAAACGCGGCGATAAATATTGGTAAAAAAAAGGAAATAGCCATTCTAGGAAGTAAGCTTCTCTTTTTCCCATTTGCTGAGTTTATTGCAGTGTATGGTCGCGTCGTGTGGGTGTAATAAAACAATTTTTCAGTCAATATGCCGATAATTTTAAATATTCTATATGAGTGTCATAATGAAATTTTTAAAAACTCTTTTTAACTTAACATTGTTAGTGTTTTTTATAACTCCTCCAGTTGAAGCAAGGTGGACTAAGTATGAAGATGCTCCCATTGAGATCAAAATTTCTAATAGTACCATTAATATTAATGGGGATGGTACTTATGAATTAGAATCAGAACTCCAAGCAAAAGTACTCAAGGAATCTGGGCGTAGTGCATTCTCCCCATACAGTCTTATTTATAATGGTGATAGTGCAGACCTCACTATTTTAGAAGCTAAAACAGCTTACAATGGGAGGGAATACGTAGTCGCTAAAAACATGATAGAGGACAAGGCGTTGGCTAGTCCTCAAGGTTTCGATCAGCTAAGGCAAGTAACCATATCATTTCCTAAAATGACAATTGGTGCAGAAGTATATCTAAAATATAAACAAATTCATAAAAAAGTTCCTATTGATAATTTTTATGGTTTGCACTTTTCTTATTATGGGCGGTATTTTCAAGCAGAGAATACTAAAATCAATTCTGAGGTGCCTCTAGAGATTAGAGTGAATGATCCAAGAAACGTATTAAAGATCGCTGAGGAGAAAAAGAATGGTGTACATTCTATAAGCATTACTTTAAAAAAGGCAATTTATGAAGGTTTGATAAATGAGCCACATAATGGAATATTGAATTTTAAGCACAATACTTGGGTATCACTGTCAAGCCTATCTAAATGGGAGGATTTAGCAAAAAAATTAGCTCCTGGATATTATAACGTCATTACTCAGCCACTTCCTACAATTTTTACGGCCATAGCAGAATCTGCTGCCAATGAGAGTACTGATGAAGAGAAAATTAACGTTGTTACTTCTTTGTTGAATGAGAAAATTCAATACACGGGAGATTGGCGTACAGTGTCAGGACGATTTTTTCCAAGAGATTTAGAGAAAATTGCTGATTATCAAACTGGAGATTGTAAGGATTTTTCTGTTAGTACGGCTGCTATTTTACAAAAACTTGGTTACAGAGTTCAACCTACTCTAGTTATGAGAGGAATTACTAGCATTCCTAATTCCGAAGCATTACCTAATCTGGGTAATTTTAATCATACGATGCTCAGAGTAACAAATAAAGGTGGAAAAATATATTGGATTGATCCGACTAATAAGGTTAGTATGGCACAAGGTATTTTTCCAGATGTTGCTGACAAAGTTGCTTTAGTATTGGATTCTAAAGAAGTTAGCTACACAAAAATTCCTGCTGTACAAGCTGAAAATTCAAAAATTATATCCCATAGTGAATTAACTATACAAGATAATGTTGTAAACGAACGTGGTCAGCTTACTATGCAAGGGGAGTCAGCTATGAGCTTAGCAAGTGCTGGATTATATTACTCAAACGAGCAGTTAAGAGATTCTGTTTTTTATATAATTAGTGGGGTATATCTTAATGAAAAAGAAAAGAAATTCTTAGAATTGCCTGATCTTACTTCGCGTAATGTAGAGGATCTTACAATTAAGTATGAATTACAACAAAAAAATAAAGTTTTTAGGACGAACCTAGGACTTGTTTTAACTTTAGAAAATAATTTGCTTAATGGTGTCGTAAATACAGTTTCTGACCAAGTGTCAGACATTTTTATAGGTACTCCTCATACTCGTGAAACGCATACGGTAATAAAAGACATTGCGATTAAAAACTGTGCAGAATTGAATTTTGAAATAAATTCTCCATGGTTATATGTAAATAGGTCATGTAAACATCAAAATGGCAGCACAGAATTAAATGATATAGTAGCTATACAGAAAAGCTTTATTACCAATGAAGAGTTAAACACTACTGAATATAAAAACTTAAAAAGCGAGCTGGAGAATAATTTTTCTAGAGCCTCTATAATAATAAGTGAATAGGTTGTGCTGGGAAAAACACTTCTTAAAAGACTTAAAATCTTTAAAATATGTACAACAACTTACGCGACTTCATCAAAGCCTTAGAAGAAAAAAAAGATCTGATTAGGATTAAGGAGGAAGTTTCAACAGTTCTTGAAATGACAGAAATTCACCGCAGAGTTTTGTCAAACAAAGGACCAGCTATCATCTTTGAAAATGTTGTCACAGAAAACGGCAAAAATTCGATTCCAGTTTTAGTGAATTTATTCGGTACTATTGAAAGAATTGCCTTGGGACTGAACATAAATCCTGGTGAGCTAAGAGATCTTGGTAAACTTTTAGCATTTTTGCAATCACCTGAGCCGCCAAAAAACTTTAAGGATGCTATAAAAATGTTTCCTTTGTTGAAAGTTGTGTTATCGATGCGAAGTAAAATAGTGAGCAAGGCTCCATGTCAAGAGGTAGTGCTAACCGGAGATGAAGTGGACCTAAGTCTACTGCCCATTCAAACATGCTGGCCAAATGAACCTGCACCACTTATCACCTGGCCAATTGTGGTAACGAAAGGACCCACGAAAGAAAAGCAAGATAATTTTAATCTTGGAATATATCGTATGCAGGTTATAGATAAAAAAACAACACTAATGCGTTGGCTTGCACACAGGGGTGGCGCAACTCACCATAAGCGTTGGAAGGAAGAAGGCAGAAATATGAAATTTCCTGCTGCTGCTGTGATCGGTAGTGATCCTGCAACGATTATTGCTGCGGTAACTCCAGTGCCAGAAACATTGTCAGAATACCAATTTGCTGGACTACTGCGAAAGAAGCCGCTTGAGCTGGTAAATTGTAAGACTATTCCACTTCAAGTGCCAGCTCACGCGGAAATCGTTCTGGAAGGCTATGTGAGTTTGGATAGATATCAAGACGAAGGGCCATACGGAGATCACACCGGCTACTATAATTCTGTTGAGCAATTTCCTGAATTTAATATTACTGCAATTACTATGCGTAAAAATCCAATTTATCTCAGCACTTTCACCGGCAAGCCACCTGATGAACCATCGATTCTTGGTGAAGCACTCAATGAAATTTTTGTGCCCATTCTTATTAATCAATTTCCAGAGATAGTGGACTTTTATCTGCCGCCGGAAGGTTGCTCATATAGAATAGCGGTAGTGTCGATAAAAAAATCCTATCCAGGGCAGGCAAAAAGAATTGTTATGGGCATACTTTCTTTTCTAAAGCAGTTTTTATACACGAAGTTTATTATCGTTGTTGATGATGATATAAATATACGTGATTGGAAGGAAGTGATGTGGGCAATGTCAACAAGGATGGACCCTGTGCGTGATACAATCATGATAGAAAATGCACCTATTGATTATTTAGACTTTGCTTCCCCTGAAAGTGGACTTGGAGGTAAAATGGGATTTGATGCGACAAATAAAATCCCGCCTGAAACCAAACGAGAGTGGGGAAAGAAAATTGAGATGAGTGAGGAAATAGTAAGAAAAGTCGCGGAGAAGTGGGAGGAATATATGGACTAGACTTCTTGCATAAAAGCAGAAAAAAGTTTGGCGTTTTTTATAATGCTGCGATTGGCATTAACTGATAATTGTGTGTCACAGTGCCCTTTTTTTGTCATCCTATAGCTATACCGCCGCGGTATCTCTTAGCCGCTAACAAGTAGTGGGATGACGAGCTTATCGTCATCCTGCCGCGAACCGTCATACCGCGATTCATTCGCGGTATCTCTAGATCCCGCTAACAAGCAGCGGGATGACGAATTACTTAACCATCATCTACACCGTTATACCGCGATTCATTCGCGGTATCTCAAAGCATAGATCCCGCTAACACGTAGCGGGATGACGAGGTCATGCCACCGCGCGAACCGTCATACCGTCACGGTATCTCTAGATCCTGCTAACACGTAGGGGAATGACGAGGTCATGCCGCCGCAAACCGTCATACCGCCGCGGTATCTCTTAGCCGCTAACACGTAGCGGGATGACGGTTGTTGTTTAGCTATAAATATTAAGAAATTTACCAAACGAAAAAAAAGGCAAAAGAAGCCCTGGGGTTATTATCCGCTTTAAAATATTGGCGTTTTTTATGTTTTAAACGCTTGACAAGCGAAATTCAGATGCTTTTAATTGCAACTAACTTACGCTGCAAATGTTTAAGAAATTTACCAAGCAGAAAAAAAGACAAAGAATCCCCGAATTAGCTAGTCCTTTACTATCTCTGTCGAGTATTGGCATTTTTTGATGTCTTGTAACGCTTTATAAGCGCGTTCAGCTTATTTAGATAAAAATCTAGATGTAGATGAAGTTTTGTAAAGACATACAGTATCTATATACTGCAAAAAATTGAACATAAGACGCCGATACATTAAGTAATCCTTACCTTTTAATCTGCAGATTGGCGAAAGCAAATACAATAGCTTCAGTTTCATGATAAGAGGGCTGGCGAAGGGTGTCAAGCAATTTTCGTTTCTGCGAGTACCTGAGTTTATTGATTTCATTAGAGCCGAAACTCTTGAGACCTAGGTGATAATTCTATCTAAAAGAATGCCGAAAAAGAGCAGCAACCCTACGTAGGAGTTATTTTTAAATATGGACATGCATTGACTGGGATCGTCAGGATTGAAATTTTTGTGTTGGCGGTGAAATATGAACCCTACGGCAAATAGAGCAATATAAAAGATGTTATTTAATGATGATAAGATACCAGCATATAGCCACGTCATAAGAGATATTAAATAAAATCTTTTCAACCAAGATTTTGTTGTATCACCAAAATATAATGCGGTAGATTTCATCCCGAGTTTTTCATCATCTTTTTTATCTTGATGGGCGTATATGGTGTCATAGCTAAGTGTCCAAAAGACGCATCCTATATAAAACAGCAAGGATTCTATACTGATCTGGTTTGTTATTGCTGCTGAGCCCATGAGCGATCCCATATTGAAGGTAAACCCTAAGAACAATTGTGGCCACCAAACATACCGCTTTAATAAAGGGTAAGTAGCTATCATACACATTGAGATTATTCCAAGTATGAGTGTAGTTTTATTAGTTAATAATAAGATTACCAGGGCAATAGACAGTAACAGTGAAAGTAAAGCTAAAGCCTGCTTTATGTTTAATGCACCACTTGCAAGTGGCCTATATTTTGTTCGTTCAACGTGCGCATCTATTTCTCTATCGAAAATGTCATTGATTATGCACCCTGCAGGTCTCATTAAAAATGCACCTATAGTAAACAAAACAAGGAGAAAAAGAACCTGATACGATAGAGAAGTTGAGGCTAAAAGAATACCGCTCAAACTGGGAAATAGCACAAGCCACAAACCTGTTAAACTGTGCAACCTCATTAATGAAAAGTAACGATTGAAATGCATTAATTAAGTGTGATTATGTAATATTTTGCTTACATTAACAAAATTATCGAACGCTAAATCAGGCTTGAAAACTAGTTCAGGTATAAATCGCAAATCAACATAACACAGTATAGATTTACGTATTGACCATGCAGATTGGTTCATTTCATTAACAACGGTGTTAAGATCACAATTATTCTCAGAAGGATCTCCAGTGCGTCTTTTTTCTGGATCTAAGTAGTCAGCTACTTGAATATTCAATGAAGATAACACAATATATACATCTGCTTTTTTCAAATCTTTACTTAATTTTACGTCAGATACCGCTACATTTTTATTGAACACCTTACCTTCCATTAGAATTCTTGATATTGCTCTATGCAATACCGATGCTATCTTTAGGTTTCTAATTTCCTTTTTCATATCCAGCTACTATAACACCCTTTCTTCTTGCACTAATTGATAAGCTTCCAAAATATCTCCAACTTTAATATCGACATTACCCTCTAGTGATACTCCGCATTCAAAGTTTACACCTACTTCTTTAACATCATCTTTAAATCTACGTAGTGCTTTTAACTTTCCTTCATGCACCAATTTACTATTGCGCACTACCTTAATTAAAGAATCTTTTTTTATGACTCCATCACTTACATAACATCCAATGATATTACCAGCTTTAGATACATTAAATATTTGCCTTACAGATGCAGAACCAACACGAACCTCTCGTGTAACAGGCTTTAACATTTTAGTTAAATACATTCTCATGTCGTCAATGAGCTCGTATATTATGTTATAAGTATGTATTTCTATACCTTTTTGTTTTGCCAAGTCCCTTATTTTTGAGTCCACTTTTACATTAAAAGCTAAAATTACTGCACTTGATGCTTCTGCAAGCAGCACATCTGAATCTGTTATCCCTCCTACTGCTTTGTGTAGGATATTTAATTTCACTTGATCTTTACCGAGTTTATCAATTGAACTTGATATTGCTTCAATAGAACCAGTTACATCGCACTTTAAAACTACAGATAGTTCTTCTATTTCACTGTTATTACGGCTGAATATATCTAAATCATCCTCATCTAAATTTTCTTCTTTTTTCTTGATTAACTCTAACCTATGTTCAATAATTTCACGTGCCTGCTTTTCAGAATTTACAACAACAAATTTATCTCCAGCATTTGGTACACCATTTAGACCAGTAATTTCAATTGGAGCAGAGGGTAGTGCTGCTTTTTCTCTTTGACCAAGGTGATTAACCATACTACGTACTTTACTGTATGTTGTACCAACTACCAATATGTCACCAACCTTTAACGTTCCTTCCTCAACTATCAATGTAGCTGATATTCCTTTCGCTTTATCTATTTTGGATTCTATTACCCATCCAAGTGCTCGACAATCTTCTATTGCTTCTAGCTTCATTAATTCAGCGATTAACAAAATCGTCTCTTCTAGTTTATCTAAATTAGTTTTCTTTTTTGCTGATACTGGCACAATCATAACATCACCACCAAGCTCTTCAGGAATGAGATCATATTGAGGTAAGCTACTCATTACTTTCTCCACATCACCAGGCTCAGATTTATCAATTTTATTAATAGCAACTATAATAGAAACATTTGCTGCTTTTGCATGATTTATTGCTTCAACTGTTTGTTTCATGATTCCATCGTCAGCTGCAACCACTATTACAACTATATTAGTAATATTGGCACCACATGCACGCATCGCAGTGAACGCTTCATGTCCTGGTGTATCAATGAAAGTAATTTTTTGCTTATCTTTTGTTGTTATTTGATAAGCACCTATGTGTTGAGTTATGCCACCTGACTCTCTTTCTGCAACATTAGATTCACGAAATGCATCGAGCAATGAGGTTTTACCATGATCCACGTGGCCCATAAAAGTGACGATTGGTGGTTTAGGTTTTTTAGGCAGGCTTTCTCTGCCTTCTATAAAAAATAAATCCTTTTCTTTGTTGGCATCGCTCACTCGTTTGGCCGTATGATTAAATTTTTTCACTATTTCACATGCTATATCTGGATCCACCAGATCATCTACTCTATAACTCTCACCAACTTCTTCTTTGAACATTTTTAGCACACTCTTGCTATCTTCTGCCATACGAATAGATAACTCCCTGATAGTTATTTTGTCTGGTATAATAACTTCTCTTGATATATTTTTACCCTTAGTAAACTTTGACTTTCTACCTCTTATACCAAACCTTTGCTTAAATACAGGGGGTTGTTCAGTTTTTTCATCTATTGCCTGTGCAATTACCAGTTTAGAATGCTTAGAATATATATCTTTGTTGACTTTAAAAGACTTTTTATCGTTGTCCTCATGGTCAATACTATCTTCTTTTGGTTCAACTAAGTGGGTATTACTTAAAACTTGCTTATTTATTTCCTTAGATAAAGCGTCCGCTTCATTTTTCTCGTCAGTCTCTTTATTGCTGTCTTCTTTTGCTGTTTTCTCTTTTTCTTCTCTCTGATTTCTTTCTTTCAGCAAAGCAGCATTCTGCACAGCATTAATGCGAAAAATTTGTTCTTTCTCTGTTAAAGAACCTAATTTACTCTCGTCAAATAAATTATGTTCTTCTGCATCATGAGATTTTTTTCTTCTTTTTTTTACTACTGTAGCTCCAGTACTTGGGCTAGCTGAAGAGTTTAAATTGAGGTCTAATTTAAGCTTGCTTAAACCTTGGAGCGTTAATTTTTTATCACTGATATCTTCATTATTCATATTATTTTATTATATTAATCCAAGCTTTTTACGTGCTTCTATGATTATTGAATCTACTGTATCTTTTAGATCTTCTTTGCTATCGGATGAGGAAGAGAGTATGCTGCAAAACTCATAACTTGATAAATCTGCTATGTCCTCTAAAGTCTTAATATCATGCTTACTAAGAGCAATTTTATTGTCTATTGATAAAGTTAAATTGATTACATCATCCTCCATACCTAAACTTTTTAGCTCTTCTATTTTTCTATCATTTTCTGCTTTCAGGTACTTATTTGCTCTATTGTGAAGTTCGTTTGCAATATCTTCATTAAAGCCCTCTATTGAAGCAAGCTCTTTAATTGAAGCGCTAGATATGTCTTCTACACTTGAAAAACCTTCTGTTACCAATAGCTGACCCATAATCTCTTCTAAGTTTAAAGCTTCAGCAAATAAAGCTGAACATTGACTAAGTTCTTTACTTCGCCTTTCTGATTCTTGCTGAGTGCTTAATATCTCAATTTTCCATCCAACAAGCTCTGAAGCTAATCTTACATTCTGGCCCTTTTTTCCTATAGCTAAACTCAATTGATCTTCAGCAACTATTAACTCTATGCAATTTTCATTTTCATCAATAATAACCTTCGATACTTCTGCAGGAGTAATGGCTTTGATAACAAATTGACCCAAATCTGAGGAGTAATTTATAACGTCAATTTTTTCACCATTTAATTCGTGTATAATAGTTTTTATTCTATCTCCCTTAACTCCAACACAAGCACCTACTGGATCAATGTTCTTGTCGGGAGAGAAAACGGCAACCTTAGACCTTGAACCAGCATCTCTAGCTATACCTTTAATTGTCACTAATCCGTCAGCAATTTCTGGTATTTCTTGATTTAATAATGCCTCCAAAAAGCCTTCATGAGTCCTAGAAAGAATAATTTGACGTCCATCATCAGAACGCTTAACAGTCTGTATGTAAGCTTTAACCTTATCACCTTCACGAAATGATTCACCACCAGTTAAATTTCGCAATGGAAGATATGCCCTAGTGCCATTTATGTCTATAATAAGATCTGAATATTCTACTTGTTTAACAATACCATACCTTATTTCTCCCACTTTATCTTTAAATTCCTCATATTGCTTTTTTGACTCTTCATCTTTAATTATTTGAGCAATCGTTTGCTGGGCAATTCTTGCTGAAGCAAGATCAGTGTTAAGAGAGAGCAATTCACTAACAGTATCTCCAACTTTTGCATCTCCTTTTATTAATTTAGCTTGTGTAAGCGTAATTGATTCACACTCAGTATTCTCTTTTTCATTTGATTCATCATCAATAACTTTTAGTTTTCTATATGAAGTAACTTTGCCTGTGTTTCTATCTATATCAACTACAATTTTACTTTTGCTACCATATTTTTGATGAGCCACTGCTTCTATAGCACTTTCCAGTGCCTTTATTACAACATCAAAATCTAAACCTTTTTGAAGTGAAAGCTCTCCTGCTGTTTTTATTACATCAAGGCTTCCAACTATGTTATTCTTGTTACTTTTCTGCTTAACACTGCTTTTACGATTAGCAATCATAATAAATAAATCCAATGTAATTAGTTATAATTATAGCTCCAACGGGCAAAGAACACTATCTTAAATGTTAAATGATTGCTAATTTAAGTCAAGTTTTTTCATGTCTTTGTATAACAAGCAACGCAGGAGTAAAGAATAAAGTTAAAACCGTTGCAGCCAATATTCCACTTGCTATGGTTGTTGAAATGTCAACCCACCACTGGCTTGATGGAGCATCATATGTGATTTGTAGCGTAAAAAAATTGATATTTAACCTGGTAATCATCGGTATTAAACCAAGAACTGTGGTTGCAACGGTAAGCAATATTGGCCTAACGCGAGAAATTGCAGCGTTTATTACACATCGCTTGATGTCATTTTTGTGTACCTTAATTTGGTGATGAAAGGCATCAAGTAATAGTATGTTATTATTCACTATAATTCCCGCCAAAGCAATTATCCCCACTCCACACATAACAACTACGAAAACTTGTTGGATAAGAAAGAAAACAAAAAACACACATGTTGTGGATAAAAACACTGCTGTCATTACGATAAATGTATGGTATACATTATTAAACTGTGTCACTAATACCAATATCATTAGTGTAATCGCTAATATAAAAGCCTTTAACAAAAATGCTCCTGATTTTTGTTGATCTTCTTTGTCGCCTTTAAAATCAATTTTTACTCCCTTGTCCCAATCCTGGGCAATAGAATTCTGAATGAACTTTACTCTTTCATCAACAAGATAGCCAGTATCAACGTCAGCAGAGATTGTCACTATGCGTAATCCATCAATCCTGTTTAGTTTGTTTACCTTTTTTTCGGGAGCATATTTTACTATATTGCTCATAGGATACGGGCCATTAACTGTATTGATAAAAAGATTGTCTATAGTCTTCATGTTGCGATCCTTTCCAGGGAAACGGAGTACAATATCGATTTCTTCATCCGTGTTATTTGGTCTATATTTTCCAATCAACACTCCATTTGTAACCATCTTTATAAAATCGCCAATGGTTGCAACACTTACTTCAGAGCTTGTAGCCTTATTCTTATCAACACTCATATTCCACTCTATTTCAGGTGCTGATCTGCTATCTTGAATATTTATAAACCCGGATGAAGGTTGGTTCATAATTTCTAGAATTTTCTCTGCTGCTAAATTCAAACTGGATACACTCCCGCTGAGGTTAATTTGTATTGGCTTGTCAGCCGACGGTCCTGGCTTTTCCTCTTGAACATTAATTATTATTCCTTTCATGTCTTGCACACTGCTCCTTATATCATTTAGTATGTGCTTAGCTTTGCGCCTGAAGCGCCAATCCATAAGTTCTAGTTGTATTCTGGCGATAACGTTGTCTGAAAATGCTCCTGATCTAGCATAAGAAACATGAATTTCTTTTTCAATGCTCAAAATGCGTTCTTCCACTTCTTTGAGTATCAGATCTCGTTCTTTGGCTGATAAGCTTTCTTTTGCTTTAACACTGATTAAAATATTATCTGAATCCACTTTCGGAAAAAACTTTACTCCAGGAGCAAAAGTAAAGTACAGCACACTAAATGAAAACAAAACGAATACAGTAGCACATACGAATTTTTAGGATGATCCAAAACCTTCTCTAGCATGCGTACGTAAGCTCTTATTATAGGCCCAGCATTTTTTATTTCACCACTTTCTATAGCACTCATTTTTTTTATTTCTTTTTTTGAAGTTATCGAAGGCTTACCAAATATTGCACCAAGTGTTGGTATAAAAACCAAAGCCATAATGAGCGATCCAGTCAAAGTTAGAATTATTGTAATTGGTATGTACTGCATGAATTTACCAACAGTATCAGGCCAGAATAATAGAGGAAAAAACACTGCTAATTTAGTTAACGTTGATGATAGAACCGGATAAAACATATCACGAACTGAAGTGTAAAAAGCTTCTACTTTGTCCATTCCGCAGATCATCTTTCTATCGGCATATTCGCTGATCACAATTGCATCATCAACCAGCATGCCAACAGCCATAATTAAACTGAAGAGCACAACGATATTTAAGGTTATACCCATAAAGTAAAGAGCTATTATCCCAATGAGAAAGGAACCGGGTATCGAGAGTGCCACAAGAATAGCAATCCTTGTTCCCATAGAAAGCATCATTATGATCAATATTAACAACACAGCAAATATTATGCCGTTTTCCAAGTCATCAAGCACATCGCGGACGTTTTTTGACTGGTCGTTTAAGTACACCACTTTTAAATTTTCAGGTAATTGATCTTTTGCCTTATCCATTAAGTATTTTACTTGATTTACTGTGTCTATTATGTTTTTTCCGTTACGTTTTGAAATTTCTAGCACGACACTAGGTAATCCATTAATGCGAGCAAATCCTTGGTGATCCTCAAACCTAGGGTATACTTTTGCTATATCTTTGATTCTCAAAACTGCATCGCCTTGAGATCTAATAGGAATATTCATAATATCTTCTATATCTTTTAATAACCCTGATATTTTAATCGAATATTTACCGGTATCATTTTCCAGTGACCCAGCTCCCACTAGTCTGTTATTGCTTGATATAGCTTGGAATATTTCGTTTGATTGAATGTTATATTTTGTTAGAACTGTGGGCTCAACTATCACTTCCACTGTTTCTTTACGCATACCTGCCACTTCAACTTTGAGAACATTTGGCAGAGATTCTATTTCTTTCTTTAGCTTGCGTGCTATTTCAGTTAAGGCTCTTTCTGGCAAATTACCAATTAAGCCGACATTGAGTATCGGAAATAAGCTCAAGTTTATTTCATTGATTATCGGAGATTCCGCTTCAACAGGTAACTTCGATTTTATGTTTGAAAGCTTTGAACGAACATTATCGAGCACTTCTTTATTATCATACTCTGTTCCAAATTCGAGTATCATGTGAGCACCATCATTAGTTGCAAAAGCTCTCAATTCTCTTACACCTTCGATGGATCTTAGTTCATTTTCTATAGGAAGCACTAATAGCTTTTCACTATCTTGAGCAGAAATCCCAGGAAGTCCAACAAACACGCTGATTATAGGAATCTGTATATCAGGATTGCTTTCCCTTGGCATTTTTACATAAACGTATGAACCGAAGATAAAAATTACTATAAGTAATAATACCACCGCCCTGTTTCGCTCTATGAGTAAGCTCTGCATGTTGAATGTTAGCTGAATATGTGTGTTTGTACAATATTATAGTCGAGATACATTGCATATTAATTAATCCTTGTGTAGCTTTAAAACTTTATGCAAATAATTAAAATTTTCGCAAAATTGCAAGTATAAGAAAATTCCTGTATAATAATTCTAGAACAGTATTTGAGAGGTTATTATGGTGGCAATTCTAAATATAACAAAAGGCAAAAATAAAGTTATTGTGTCTGGATTAGCTGGAGCTTTATCAGCTTTAATATTTTTAACAGCAATCCACATTGCCGCAAAGATAGCCATTATCGTTTCTGCTGCTGCAGTTACTTACTTATTACTTTCGCTGATTCATAAAATAAGAACTAAAAAAGAACAGCCTGAAATTACTGGTGTTTCAGGAGAGAAAGTTTCAGAAGATGAAGGGTATAGCAGTGTTGATGAAGGTGAAGAAAAAGATACCGCAAAAGAACCAGAAAGAACTGAAACTGAGTTAGAAGAAGAAATAATAAGGAAAAGAGCACAAGAACGCATGGAGAAAGGATCACTTGGTGGTCCTATAAATGCGTTTGGCGAACCAATTCATGTGACTATAGATGCTGAAAATAGTAATCCTGTTGATTATACAAAAACTATGGTAGTGCCTGAGGAAATTATTCTTAGCATGCTAAATGATAAAACTCTTACACAAAATAACTCTAGCTCTATAAAGAATCAGATGAAACCTCTTCCTGAGCACATGGATGTGCCTGGTAATCCACTTCCTGGGCAAGTGTTAAGCAATCTAGAGCTTGAATCTAAAAGCACGCAGAAACTATCTGCTTTAGACTTGCTATTACAGTGCAAAAATGTAGATAATGATGTAAAAAAAATGCTAAAACAGCCAATTACCCAAAAGGGGTTTAACGGATTAGGATTTGATAGATAGTTGTTATATTAACCTCTCCATCTCATATTGAGGATCAGATGCAATGCCGTAGACCCTATTTGGCGGAGCAATTTTGTTCTCTATACCAAAAACCATACCTTCAATTATTGCTGTGAGTACTTTTTCAAGGTCACAATCTGCTCCGGGAACGCGGTGCTCTAGGCGGCATCTTTTGAAATCGTTGCCAAAATAGGGAATTCTTATCGCAACAGTTCTGTTATTTACTCCCCAACTAATCGTAGTTGGAGTGTGAATATCCGGATACTGAAATCTTAAATATGAATCATCATTTGGAGCAAAAAACAACATATGTTTTTTCATCATTGCACATAATCCACCAATACTATGAATCAGATAGTCACTGTACTTTTGCTCATTGATATAAAATAAGTTACCGTTATTTGAATTCACGAGATTAACATGCACATTTAATGCACTGCCTGCTCTATCCAAATAAGGCTTTGCTTTAAAAGAAACATTCCCACCTAGTTTTTGTGCTGTTTCAGTAAGTGATTGTTTTGCTAACTCAAAATGCTTAATTAAATTGTAGGAGTTCGTATAACAACCACTTTTTATCTCATACTGATGTGTAGAATTCTCCTTCTCGCAAGAAAATTCAAGAGATGCTATTTTATTTTTGATGCTATTCAGAAATAAGTATTCTTTTTCTATTCCTTCAATGTAAAACTCTAGTTCAATACCGAATACAGCATAACAACTCAAATTACTTAATATAATCATAAATTTGCTTCAGTAAATCTATATTAGGTTAGCTATATTTATATGAATACTTTACTTATTTGCCAGTAAATTTAACATCTTATTTATACATAATGTATTACTGTTTTTAATAGCATGCTTCTAATCCTCGATACAAGCGACATTTACAAATTTTTCATTTTTTTGAAATAAAAATGATCAATTTTAATGTTTTTATACCCTTTACAACCCATCAAAAAATCACCATAATTTTTAGTATGTATTAAGTAGTATTAGCTTTTCATTTTGCAGTAAGCTATTGATTATCTTATATTTTTCTAATTATTGCTTTTTTCTTGGTGTGGTATATGAACTTAACTAGCCCTAAGGTTTCTACTATGTTTTTTGATCAGATTATTACAGTAACGGATCACAATGTTACTTGGGAAAAAATCCAAAATTGTCTTTATAATCTTTATGGAGAAGCAACATATAATAGCTGGCTGAGTTCACTAAAATTTGTCAGTAGCAGAAATGGGGAAGTTCTTTTATCCGTGTCAACAAGGTTTATAAAAGAGTGGATTACAGTTCATTACATGAAAAAAATATTATCATTATGGCAAAGCGAAGATAAAAGTATACGTTCTATTGATATTCAAGTAATTGAGGAGAGGAATTCAAATTTTAATGTTATACTAAAAAACAGAGAGGAAAGTAATCATAATCTTGGTTCGCCGCTGGATCCAAGGTTCACCTTTGATAATTTTGTAGTGGGAAAGCCAAATGAATTAGCATTTACGGCGGCAAAGCGTGTGGCGGAATCTATAGATCCAATATTAGGCAGCAATCCTTTGTTTCTATATGGTGGAGTGGGACTTGGTAAAACACATCTAATGCATGCTATAGCTTGGCACATAGTCAATTCCCCATCAGCAAAAAGAAAAGTGGTGTATTTATCAGCAGAGAAATTCATGTACCAATATATTACAGCGCTGCGAAGCAAAGATATTATGTTATTTAAAGAGCAATTTAGATCAGTAGATGTATTGATGGTAGATGATGTGCAATTTATCAGTGGTAAAGATAGTACACAAGAAGAATTTTTTCACACTTTCAATGCATTGATAGACCAAAATAAACAATTGGTTATATCAGCTGATAGGTCTCCTAGTGATCTTGATGGAGTGGAAGAAAGAATAAAATCACGACTCGGTTGGGGGTTGGTGGCAGATATTAATGAAACAACTTTTGAATTAAGGCTTGGTATATTGCAGGCAAAAGTGGAGCAGATGAATATGTATGTTCCGAAAGATGTCCTAGAGTTTTTAGCAAGGAACATAAAATCTAATATAAGAGAATTAGAAGGAGCATTAAATAAGGTTACCCATACCTCATTAATTGGAAGAAGTATGACGGTAGAATCAGCTAGTGAAACCCTAATCGATCTTCTTAGGTCAAATCATAGGTCAGTCACAATAGAAGAAATACAAAAGAAAGTAGCTGAATTTTTCAATATAAAGGTTGCAGATATGCAATCCAATAGAAGGCTTCGCAGTCTTGCAAGGCCAAGACAAATAGCTATGTATTTTGCCAAAAAATTTACGCAAAAAAGCCTACCAGATATTGGGAGAAACTTTGGTGGCAGAGACCATGCTACTGTTATACATGCAGTAAAACAAGTAGAAAATTTTATAAAGACCGACTCAAAATTTGCTGATGAAATCAATCGATTAAAAAAAATGTTTAAGTAGCGTTTTTAAAATAGCTAATAACAAATCCTAAAATGAATCGACTATAGTTTTAATCCGTTTAAGTTTAAAATCTTCTGTTAGCTTCGCAGAATACATTTCCTTATTGTGTTGATTATAGAAGGTAAATTCGTGATCATCTAAATTTAGTATTGCAAAGCCAAAGCCAAAAAAGTTTCTAACCTCGTGTGCTAAGTAGTTTTTACCATTTAAATAGTCAAATTCTACATTTTGATAAACAGATTCTTGATCTTGAGCGTGTAATGATGCACCACCGTTTCCAACTATAATTTGGTCTGGAACATTATCCATTAATAAAATCTGGGCTATATGAATGTGGCCAGAAACTATGGTAGTAACATTGCTTGGAAATTTATCTCCAAAAGCTTCGATTTGTGTAAGATTACCATGGCTTTTTAATGTCAAAAATTCTTTTTTTGGAGATCTCCAAAGCGGTTTATGAGTTAAAAACCACATGGGCTTGTCAGAACTATTTTGTATCAATTTATCAAATTGCCTCTCAAAAGCATCAATTGTGCTTTGGGTTGTAAAAATATCCTCACCGGATGAAGAGTCGAAGATAAAAAATTTCATCGGTCCAGCATCTAAGGACCAACTAGAAACGAAGTTTCCACATTTTTCAGACGAAAAGGGGTATGAATCTAGATACCTGAACCATCCTTCATAAGCTCTATCACAACTCTCATGGTTTCCACGAACAAAAAGGAAAGGGGATTGTGATAAAATATCCTTTGCAGGCTCAAACCAATCAGCGTACCAAACTTCTTTATTATATCCATAAATATCGCCACACTTTTTTGTATTTCTACATTTTGTTTGTCTATAATGATAATCACCAACATGGATAATTAAATCTGGTTTATGAAGGGCGATTGAATCTAAATTTTTTTTTAAAGGCCAGCTATCTACCGAATTACATTCCTGCTGAAATAACATATTTATTCTACAGCCCGTGTCACCAATGAAAGCAATTTTATTAACCTTTTTTGGTAATATAGGAACCCGTAGATCCTCAATACTAATGTTTTTGGCACTTGTTTGTACTGTCAGTTCACAAACTGTTTCGTTATGACCACCATTGTTAATTGAGCTGCGATTCAGCATTTCTGTTTCCTCGCCATCAACATAAACAATGGGACACATGTCATTGTCCGTAATTGCGCGTATGCTTAGTTTATTTTCTGGGATAACTTGAGACCATGTGTATAATATTTGTGCATGGACGAAATGAAAGCTAGTTATAAGAGAGAGAGCTAAAAAAATAAAGATATTAGCTATATTCATTTGTATAAAAACCTAAGTTAAAAATTAGTAGTAAGGTTATCTTAAATGATTAAAATTTATAATCACAAAATTCATAATCAAATTATACAAACAATTTCTAAATTATTCTAGTATCAGATTGACACTCTAGATGAAAAATTCTAAAATGATTAAGTAATTTAAAATAATTATATAAAAACTAGAATATAGTGCGGCCGTGGTGGAATTGGTAGACACGCAGCGTTGAGGTCGCTGTGGCTCATAAGGCCTTGGAAGTTCAAGTCTTCTCGGCCGCACCAGTTTTTATCGCTGTTTAATATGGGTAAAAATGTTTATAGGAAATCAGAGTAGCAATAAGGTAGAAAGAGCTATCAGCGAAATCAGGCGCGGTCGGCCAATTGTAATATATGATGAAAGTAATTACCTATTGTTTGCTGCTGCTGAGGCTTTAGAAAGAGATTTATTTAATCAATACAAGCTTACATCAAGTAATGTATATGTTACTTTAACTTCAAGTAAGGTAAAATACATATCTCAGAATAAAGAACATAACAGCAAACGTCTGTTGGTGAATAATTTTGATGAACTGCTCTATTTAATAAACTGTTCAAAGGAAGATTGCATAAAAGAGTTGCAATGCTCAAAGACAATAGATGAATGTGCTATTGCCTTGCTTAAGTTCTCAGAATTATTGCCATACGCGTTAGTGGCTGATATGACTTTTGAGAATAACCATGAAATGCGAAATTGGTGCGAGAAAAATGACGTTATTGCACTGGACACGTCATTCATAAATAATTTTCAAGAAAATCAGGATGTATATGAAGTGTGCAAAACATCATTATTTTTAAAACAGACTCAAGAAGTAAATATCATATCTTATAGAACCGAAAGTGGTGGAAGAGAACATCATGCAATTATCATTGGCAATCCAGATAAAGATGACGAACCATTAGTGAGAATTCATTCTTCGTGCTATACGGGTGACTTGTTAGATAGCTTGTCATGCGATTGCAGAAGTCAGTTACATCAAGCAATTCAAATGATAGCTGACTCTGGAAGTGGTATTATATTGTATTTGATGCAAGATGGAAGAGGCATTGGTTTAACTAATAAGTTAAGAGCGTACAGTATGCAAAGAGGACATAATCTTGATACTGTTGATGCAAATAGAATATTGGGTTTTGAAGATGATGAAAGGAGTTTTGCTGTTGCAGCTAAAATGCTTAAGAAATTGAACATTAACAAAATCCAATTACTTACAAACAATGATAGGAAATTGTCAGAATTGGAAAGTAGTGGTATAGGAGTTACAAAGTGTCTACCACTTATTGTGGAACGTAATAAATATAACGATTCATATATGGAGACAAAGTTTGGTAAATTAGGCCATAGATTAAGAGTTTTTTAGCTTTTTTGCTGTAACTACTTTGTTAATTTGCTATGTTTATTAACATAAGTTAAGATTTTTAGGAATACTAAAATGCTAAGATTTTTTAAGCGAGAAAAAAATACTGAATCCTTAGATAAGGATATAAATTGGAATTCAAACCGCTACAGCACAGTTATTGCTCAAAGGAATATTCTACTTTTATTTGCATTAATATTATTAGCAACGATCTCTATCAGCATATTAGTCATATTTAAAATTAGCACAAGTAGCACTATTGAGCCATTTGTTATAGAAATTGACAAGAAATCAGGAATAGTGCAATTGGTTGATCCTGTCACAGTAAAACAGTATTCTGCAGATGAAGCGCTAAACGATTATTTTATTTCAGAGTATATAAAAGCAAGGGAGGTTTTTGATCCATATCATTATAATTATAACTATTATACAAAGGTGAGGTTGTTTTCCTCACCTAATGTGTATAATGAATTTAGAAATTATGTAGGATCGCAGAATATGGATGATCTTTTTAATTTATATTCAGATACCAAAAGTGAATTTAAAATTCGCTCAATTCAAAAGTTGGGTAACGATGCTCTTCAGGTGAGATTTTTTGTGGAATTTACACGGAAAGATGGAAGTTCTACGAGAAAAAATAAGATAGTTATTATGTCATATAGATATGCATCGCTTGAAATGGATGATCAGCAAAGATATATTAACCCATTAGGATTTCAAGTTATTTCATATAGAGTAGATGATGAATATGTATAGGATATTATTAGTTTTAGCTTTACTTGTAAGTGGCAATTTAAACGCATCCATTAATTATAATGAGCCTATTTCTATAGATAGTAGAATAAAGACTTTTGTGTATAGCCCTAATGAAGTATTTACGGTGGTTTTTAGTCAGGGTTACTATTCTTATATTGAATTTGCGGAAGGAGAAAAAGTTAAAAATATCGCTGTTGGTGATGCATCAAGTTGGAAAATTAATCCTTATGACAATAAATTGCTTATCATGCCATTTGAAGTTAGTAGTCGCACTAACATGATTATTACGACAACTAAAAAAAGAAATTACATTTTTGATTTAATCTCAAGGCCAAACTACGATAAATACCCGGATACTGATGCTAAGAAAGTGGATCACGATTATTCTGCTGAAAAGGATATATCTTACGTAGTACGTTTTTATTATCCTAAAGAAGAAGGTGAATTTGATGTTGATTTAGATGAGGTTTCTTTACCTACTCAAATGCAATATACTACAGACAAGCTAGAAAACATAATACAAGAAAATGATACGAAGTACAATTATACATATATTGATGAAGGTGGTAATGCGGATATAGTTCCGATTGAGTTATTTGATGATGGTTATTTAACCTATTTAAAATTTAGAAATAATAATAAAATACCTCAGATTTTTGTAGAAGGGGAGGATAAACCTTGTAAAAGGCTGTTATTTGATGATTATGTTATAATAAAAGGAGTACATAAAAAGCTATTTATGCGTTATGAAGATGGTGAAGTTGAAATTATAAATAGGTCACTTTAGCTGTGGTACATGCAATATGAATAAAGAAAGGCGTAACAATTCAGAAGATGAATCAGAAATAGAGAATAAGGTAGTAACAGTTGGCTCTAATCAAGGTCATAGGGCATTGATGGTCATTATTTTAGTGCTTCTGGCTGGTGGAGTGTATTATCTCTATTTTAGTCCTTCTCCTAAAGAGGGTTCAGAAGTTATTAAAAAAGAGGAAACAAAACAAAACGTTCAAGAATTGAAAGGAAAGTTGGAACAAGTTCCAGATAATGTAATGGTTCCTGAAAGAATAATAACTGATCCCTTACCACCCTTACCTCCTCTTCCTACACCACTAATCATACCAGAAATAAAACAAATTAGAAAAGAAGAAGTGATGAAAAAAGAAGAAGAGAAACCAAAAGAAACTCCTGTGTCAAATATACCTATTTTGCCAAAGCAAAATTTTCCTTCTAGTAATGTTATGGGTAATTTACCTACCTCATTTCCTACAATAGGGGGTGGCGGTTATCCTAGAGACAGACGTAGTGCACAAATGTTAACAATTTCAGGTGGTAGTGGAGAGAACAAGGCTGCTGATGCTATTTTATCCGACACTTCAGCACAATCGAGCAAAGCTACCAGGGTAGGAAAGCTTGGTTTAATGATTACTCAAGGTAAAATTATTGATGCTGTCCTTGAAACTGCAATAAACTCTGATCTGCAAGGAATGCTGCGTGCTATGGTAAGTAGAGATGTTTATGCAGAAACTGGTGATACAGTTTTAATACCTAAAGGCTCAAGATTGATAGGCAGTTATTCATTTGACTCGAATGTTGCTAAATCTCGTGTAAATATAAACTGGAATAGAGTGATTCTGCCACATGGAATAGATATTGCAATCTCATCACTTGGTACTGACGAGCTTGGTAGAGCAGGGATAGCAGGAATAGTTGATAACAAAATAGTAAGTGCGTTATTCTCTTCAGTGACACTTGCTGGTGTTTCGATTGGTTCTGCTGTTATAGGGCAAAAGGCTTCTAATCTTGTTGATACGCTAACTATCAGAGATGCAGTAAAGTCTATCACTGCAACCGAAATAGATTTTTCTTCTCTCCAACTCATTATTGACCCAGAAAAGAAGATATCTAGTGACAAATGGAAATTAGGCCTTGGGGCTATCGGAAGAATTCGGAGTGCCAAAAGCAGACAAGATTTACTAAAAATAATGAAAGAGGAAATAGCAAAAGCACTAGAAATTGAAGAAGACGAGGTAAATATAAGCCTGGAAATTGTAAATCAACTGTTAGAACAAATTCAAAGAAAAAGCAAGTCTGTTTATGATGAAGCAATCGGGAAATCAATCGAGGATTTTTCTAAAGATATGCGGGATGTAGTGGGCAGATATACAGATAAAAAACCAACTATTTATGTTGATCAAGGCACTGCATTGAAAGTATTTGTTAACCAAGATATAGTATTTCCTCCACAGGCAATATTAAATCAATGAAATGAACTATGCTGCACTTGATACATATTTGGAGCCATTACAAGGCATATTTCAAGAAGAAGGCGTAAATGAAATATCAATAAATAAGCCAAAGGAAGTATGGATTGAAAATCGCGGTGAAATAAGGTGTGAAAAATTAGAAGTATTCGATCTTAACCATTTGAAATCTCTTGGCAGACTGATTGCTCAAGCTACAGAACAAAAACTTAGCGAAGAAGCGCCGTTACTTTCGGCAACATTACCAAATGGTTATCGTATACAGATAGTATTTCCGCCAGCATGTGAACCTGATAAAGTAGTCATGTCGATTCGTAAGCCTTCTAGCATGCAGTTAGCACTCGATGATTACGAAAAAATGGGGGCTTTTTCTGAAACTGTTACAGAAGCAACTGATAATCCAGTTGACCGTCATTTGGATTTATTGTTAAGGCAAAAAAAAATAAAAGAGTTTTTAGAATACGCTGTAATAAGTAAGAAAAATATTATAATTAGTGGTGGAACTTCCACTGGTAAGACTACTTTTACTAATGCTACTTTGCGTGCTATTCCAGCTGAGGAAAGAATTATTACTGTTGAGGATGCAAGGGAAATCGTTTTGAACGATCATCCCAATAAAGTCCATCTAATTGCCTCTAAAGGAGGGCAGGGCAGAGCAAAAGTAACCACTCAAGATTTGATAGAAGCGTGCTTACGTTTAAGGCCAGACAGAATAATAGTTGGTGAGCTCCGTGGAGCGGAAGCTTTTAGTTTTCTCAGGGCGATAAATACTGGTCACCCTGGATCAATATCAACCCTTCATGCAGATAGTCCAACAATGGCCCTTGAGCAAATAAAATTGATGGTTATGCAGGCAAATCTTGGCATTCCTCCAGACCAAATTATACCATACATTAGAAATGTGATTGATATTGTTATTCAGCTAAAAAGAACCGGTGGGGGCAAAAGAAGCATTTCTGAGATATTATTTACTAGATCTGCGAGCGAAAATGCTTAAATTTATACATAAGTTAAGGAAGAGTAGTTTATGAGTAATGGAAATCACCTACGTAATATTCTCATAGGAGGTGTAGTAGCTTTTAGCGTACTTGAGTTTTGCTTCTATCTATCTGGTATATTGTTCTTTCTATTAGTTGACGGTCCGGATGCTGTGGATTTTAAGGCAATTAATCCTAGTTTGACGCCTTTCCCTCAAGCTCTTTGGCCAACAATCTTTGATCATATACAATATTGTTGGCATCATCCAGAGTTATATAGCCGTGAGCTCAAAATCAAATTAATTATATCTTCTGCACTGCCTATCGTTGTTTTAATGATTATTTTGTGGAATTTAAGAGAAAGGATAATTGAGTGGCGACCATTTAAAAAGAAGGAATCACTTCATGGAGATTCGCAGTGGGCATCAGAGAAAGACATACGAAAAGCAGGATTAAGAAGCAAAAAGGGATTATTGCTTGGTAAAGATAAAAGAGGATACTTCATTTCTGATGGGTTTCAGCATGCATTGTTATTTGCACCTACAGGTTCTGGTAAGGGTGTTGGCTTTGTAATTCCTAATTTATTATTTTGGACTGACTCGGTAATTGTACACGACATAAAATTAGAAAACTATGAAATAACAAGTGGTTGGCGAGAACGACAAGGACAAAAAGTATACGTATGGAATCCAGCGCAGCCAGATGGAATAAGTCACTGTTACAATCCATTACAATGGATTAGTGAAAAACCTGGGCAGATGGTTGACGATGTGCAGAAAATAGCTAACCTAATCATGCCTGAACAAGACTTTTGGCAGAATGAAGCAAGAAGCTTATTTGTTGGAGTGGTATTATACTTACTTGCTGCACCAGAGAAAGTTAAATCTTTTGGTGAAGTTGTGCGTACGATGCGTAGTGATGACGTGGTTTATAATCTTGCTGTTGCTCTTGATACAATGGGTAAAATACTACACCCTGTAGCATATATGAATATTGCAGCTTTTTTACAAAAAGCTGATAAAGAAAGGTCAGGTGTTGTATCAACCATGAACTCATCACTTGAATTGTGGGCAAACCCATTGATTGATACTGCAACTGCGTCAAGTGATTTTAATATTCTAGATTTTAAAAAGAAGAAAATTACAGTTTATGTTGGTTTAACTCCTGACAACTTGACTAGGCTCAGGCCTTTAATGCAGGTTTTTTACCAACAGGCAACTGAGTTTTTATGTAGAAAATTGCCATCGGATGACGAGCCTTATGGCGTATTGTTTTTAATGGATGAGTTTCCTACACTTGGAAAAATGGAGCAATTTCAAACAGGTATTGCATATTTTCGTGGTTATCGAGTTAGGTTATTCTTAATTGTTCAAGATACTGAGCAGCTCAAAGGAATATACGAAGAAGCAGGGATGAACTCCTTTTTGTCAAACTCGACTTACAGAATAACTTTTGCAGCCAATAATATTGAAACAGCTAATTTAATATCGCAACTTATAGGAAATAAAACTGTACAACAAGAATCGTTAAACAAACCTAAGTTTTTAGACTTGAATCCTGCTTCAAGGTCGTTACATATCTCTGAAATACAGAGAGCATTGCTATTGCCTCAAGAAGTTATTATGTTGCCACGCGACGATCAGATAATTTTAATAGAGTCGACTTACCCAATTAAATCAAAGAAAATTTTGTACTACAGTGATAGCACCTTCACAAAAAGACTGCTCAAGCAAACTCGTGTGCCTACACAAGAACCATATGACCCAAACAAAGTTCTTTCTGCCGCTGCGAGCAAAGAGAAGGTTAATAACGAGGGGAATAATGCTCTTGAGGGACCTAATTCAGTTGATTATCCTGCTGAAACTAAAACAGAAGATGCAGTATATGATGAATCAGATGAATTTGCAGACGAAGATATTGATGATGAAGATATCGACGATAAGTTTGAAGATGATGACGAGGAAGATGAGGATAGGAGCGATGATGGGTTTGATGACGAAGAAGAGGAGGATGAATTTGAAGATGAGGATAAATTAAAAAATGACGAGAAGTAAGGTTAACTTTGCCTATTTTTAGCTCAGAAAAGTGCAAGTTATGCAAATAATTAGGTTTTTCATATTAAGCCATTTTTAATTAATTAGTATTAGATTAGCTATTTTAACTAGGGGAGTAGTAATGATTAGTAAAAAAACATTAGCGGTTACAGCATTTGCTTTATTGTTGTCACAACAATCTTTTGCAAGTGAAACAGAAGGGTTTTACTTTGGTAGTGGGTATTACGGTCAATATTTAAATAACACAAGCGTACTAAAAACAAGCACTACAGGTATCAAAAATTTGTCTATAAATGACAGGGGTGCTCAGAACACAGAAGGTCAGTCACTAAGTGAGTATAAAGGAGATTATAATCCACCTTTTGCTGCAAATGTGGCATTTGGTTACACAGGAGAATTGGGTAACAACAGCTATAGGGCTGAATTGGAAGGAATGTATTCTTCTGTAAAAGTGGATAATATTGGTTTAACAAGTAGCCAAATAACTGTTTCATATCTAAAGGAGACTCCTAATAAAGAAATTTATCTCTATAGTGCTGCAGTTAGTCATGACCAAATTGAGAACATATCTGTAATGGCAAATGTTTATCATCATTGGAAAAGTGACCGTTTCTCTTTTTCTCCTTACGTTGGTATTGGGATCGGTGCAACAAGAATGACGATGTTTGAAAAACCGTCAATAAGACCCGCAGGTCAATTAAAAGCTGGCTTTGACTATCGCATAAACGAAGATGTAAATATGCATATCGGATATAGAGGTTTTGGTGCTATTGGTAGCGATATTAAGCTTACAGCAAAAAGGTTAGGACAAGTGGTAGACGACCCTAATAATGATAAAAAAAAGAAGCTTAATCCTAGCTCAGGTAGCAAAGTAACTGAGGAAATAAATATAGGTAATCAACTATTTCACACACACGGTATAGAGGCTGGTCTTACTTTCCATTTTGCCAGCAAAGCTTAAACATGTTGCCCTTTAAAAAATGCATAAAACCGTTCCTGTCATCCTATGGCTTGACCATAGGATCTAGTTAAATATAGATCCAAGTAGTCACGCTACTTGGATGACTAGGTAGAGGGTACTGGGATGATATAGGATAATATGGGATGAAGGCAAAAAAACATTAGCTATGTTTTTTGCATAACAATGCATCTCTTCATTCCCGCTAAGTCATATACATATTCCTGAAAAGCTAATTCGTATGAGGGGATTATTTTGTCAATATTGCTTTGATCTTCACCTATCTCCAATATCGCAAACCCATTTTTTTTAAGGCACCTCCTTAATATTGGAAAAATGCTCAAGTAACAGCTCAAACCATCAATACCACCATCAAGGGCAATTCTTGGTTCCTTTTGCACTTCAGCTTGCAAGTCTTTCAATTTGCTTCTTTTAATATATGGAGGATTACTGATTATAAGATCGAATGAACCTCTGCACTCTGTCCACGAACTTGGAAATATTTTGGCTCTGCTGAGAAGATCATGTTTTTTTGTGTTCTGATAGGCAACTTTATATGCTTCCAAGCTTTTTTCAAAACCGACGCCAACAGCATATTCATACTCACTAAGTACGGATATCAATAAACAACCTGTGCCTGTACCAAAATCTGCAATTTTTAGTTTCTGTTTTTTGTTTGGGTAATATTTTAACACTGCTAGGATTATTGTTTCACTATCTGGCCTTGGATCTAAAACATGCTGGTTAACTATAAAATTTTTACTCCAGAATTCACGATTACCTATTATTTGCGATATTGGATATCTTTCCGCTCTTTTTTTTGTTAATTTCCAAAATAAAAGTTCTTTCTCCATCGGCACTTGATCAGCATGGTTCACAATTATAAATGATCTTTCCACTCCAAGTACGTGCTGCATGATGATTTCACAATCTAAATGTGGTGATTCAACTTTATGTGACGATAATAACTCCGATCCTTCTTGAATTAAAGTGCTGATTGTTTTCATTATTCTAAAAATATGTTTCTTTCAGCCAAAAATAGCAAGATGAGCTTCCAGTTTAGGGTAGCTGCACTAAATCCCAGTGTCAAGCACGCAGCTGTACGAACATTGCAATTTGCAGATCCAAGTAGCTTGACTACTTGGATCCAGCTAAGTTGGTGAGCATAAAAGTATAGCTAATGCGAGCTTTACGTCATACCGTCACGGTATCTCTAGATTACGCTAACACGTAGCGGGACGACGAGGTCAGGGTGTCATCCTAGTACCTTCTCCTGTCATCCCAGTGCCCTGACTACTTGGATCCAGGAAAAAGAATGGTGTCATCCAAGTAGCCTTCCTCCCCTGTCATCCCAGTGCCCAGACACTGGGATCCAGAAAAGTTTGCTTGTAAGCAAGCAAACTAGTACAGAAAGTGGTTACAACATTTTCGATGAGATTATATGGAAAACTGGATTCCAGTGTCAAGCACTGGAATGACACCTTCCTGCCCAGTTCATGTTGCCATAAATATTAAGAAATTTACCAAGCAAAAAAAAGGCAAAAGAAGCCCTAGTCATTGTCTATTTTCAGTATTGGCGTTTTTTAAGTCTTAAACACTGCAATTTAGCTGCTTTTAAATGCAACTCACCTTAGTTTAAATGTTTAAGAAATTTACTAAGCAGAAAAAAAGGCAAAAGATATCCCGTATTAGCTAGTTGTCACTCTCTAATCCTGCAAATTGGCGTACTATACTGTCTTAAACGCTTTATAAGCGCGTTTCAGCTTATATAGGTAAAAACCCAGAAATGTTGTGAAGACGTAAAGTGTGCATAGTGCAAAAAATTAAAAATAAGACGCCAATTACGTAATACTGTTGTCATTTAATCTGCACAGATTGAAGATAAATGAATACCTTCAGTACCATGATAATGGGGCTGGCGAAGGGTGTCAAGTAAGTTTTTTCGTTTCTACTGAATGACAGTTGTGGCTTGGGAGGTAGTGCAAGAAGTCTACTGATGGCTTTCAAGGCAGTTGAGCTTAATTATTAGAGTAGTAATGTTTATTTTTATATTGACTATTGAGGTTTATTATTTTATAACTAAAAACTTAGTTATTTTAATGAGCTTGAGTTTATAACATATGCCTACGATAAATCAATTAATACGTAAGGGTAGATTAGGATTGACCCATAAGAAAAAGGTACCAGCTTTGGGAAAAAGCAACCCTCAAAGGAGAGGTGTTTGCACTAAGGTGTATACTACAACTCCTAGAAAGCCTAACTCAGCACTCCGTAAAGTAGCCAGAGTAAAAATTAGTGGGTATGGTGAAGTGACGGCTTATATACCTGGTGAAGGTCATAATTTACAAGAACACTCTGTTGTTTTGATACGTGGTGGGCGGGTTAAAGATTTGCCAGGTGTGCGTTATCACATAATAAGAGGTGCCCTTGATCTGCGTGGTGTGCAAAATCGAAAGAAAGCTCGTTCAAAATATGGTGTAAAGAAATCTGGTTAAAGTTTATGGCTCGTCGGAATAAAGCAAAAAAAAGAGAAATAAGTCCTGATTCGCGTTACGGCAGTGTTTTGCTGATGCGTTTCATTAATACAATCATGAAATGTGGTAAAAAATCTACTGCAGAAAAGATTATCTATGACGCTTTGTCTTTAGCTGAAAAGAAAATAGGCGAAGGTGGGTTATCAATTTTTGAGACAGCAGTAGGAAATGTTACTCCTTCTATAGAAGTGCGTTCTCGACGCATTGGTGGTGCAACTTATCAAGTACCTGTTGAAGTTCGACAAGATAGAGCGGTTTCTTTAGCGTTAAGGTGGATTGCTAAAGCAACTTCTGCTGCTCGAAAAAAGAGTGGAAAAACCACTGTTGATTGTTTGCAATCTGAAATACTGGATGCTTATAATAAACGCGGTGGTGCGTTTAAGATGTGCGAAGAAAAATATAAAATGGCTGAAGCTAATAAGGCATTTTCTCATCTTCGTTTTTAATGTTAGCTAATTAATTGTGATATGGAAATTGGAATATCTAAATACAGAAATATAGGGATAATGGCTCACATAGATGCTGGTAAGACTACCACAACAGAGCGTATTTTATTTTATACTGGTAAGCAAAATAGAATTGGTGAAGTGCACGATGGTGCAGCTTCTATGGATTGGATGGAGCAGGAAAAAGAGCGTGGTATTACAATCACATCTGCTGCAACAACATGTTTTTGGAATGATCATAGGGTCAATATAATAGACACTCCTGGTCACGTTGATTTCACTATTGAAGTTGAGAGATCTTTAAGGGTTTTGGATGGTGCAGTTGCTGTATTTGATGGAGTTGCTGGAGTTGAACCTCAATCTGAGACAGTGTGGCGTCAAGCTGATAAATATAGCGTTCCTCGTATCTGCTTTGTTAATAAGATGGATAGAATAGGGGCAAATTTTTATCGATGTGTCGATATGATAAAGACGAAGCTTGGTGCAGCACCTTTAGTCATTCAGTTGCCAATAGGAAGTGAGAAAGATTTCAAAGGTATAATTGACCTTATTTCTATGAAAGCCATTATATGGCAAGAAGAAACGTTGGGTGCTAAATTTTCTTATGAAGATATTCCTTCTGATTTGCTTGATAAGGCTCAAGAATATCGAAATCTTTTATTAGATGCTGCAGCTGAGATGGATGATGAAGCGATGAATACTTACTTTGAGTCTAATGATCTGCCAGTGGATTTACTGAAAAAATGTGTGAGAAATGGGACCATTAAAGGAAAATTTGTCCCTGTATTATGTGGATCAGCTTTTAAAAATAAAGGCGTACAACCACTTTTAGATGGTGTGGTTGACTTTTTACCTTCTCCTATTGATGTTGATGTAATTGTTGGAACTGATCCTAAAGATTCAGAAAAGAAAATTGAGGTCAAACCTTCAGAAAAAGAGAAATTTGTTGCTCTTGCGTTTAAAGTGATGACGGATAAATTTGTAGGCAGCTTGACGTTTATCCGTATTTATTCTGGTAAATTAAAGTCTAAATCTACCGTTTCAAATGCGTTAAAAAACGAAACTGAAGGGATTGGCAGAATGTTACTTATGCATGCAAATAACCGAGAAGATATAACTGAGGCTAGGGCTGGAGATATAGTTGCTTTAGTTGGGCTAAAGAAAACAACCACCGGAGATACTTTATGTTCTGTTGATTTTCCTATATTATTGGAGCGTATGGAATTTCCTGAGCCTGTTATTGAAATTGCTGTGGAACCTAAAACCACTTCAGATCAGGAAAAATTAGGTATTGCTCTAAATAGGTTGGTTGCGGAAGATCCTTCTTTAAGAATGTCAGTAAATGCGGAAAGCGGCCAGACTATATTGAAAGGCATGGGTGAGCTCCATCTTGAGATTATTGTTGATAGAATGAAGCGCGAGTTTAACGTTGAGGCTAATGTCGGTGCTCCTCAGGTTGCATATCGTGAAACTATCACTAAATCTGTTGAAATTGATTACACTCATAAAAAACAATCTGGTGGGGCTGGTCAGTTTGCTAAGGTTAAAATAAAATTTGAACCTCTTGAGCCTGGTTCTGGGTTTCAATTTGAAAGTAAAATTGTAGGTGGTGCTATTCCAAAGGAGTATATTCCTGGAGTAGAAAATGGCTTGGAGTTGATAAAAGAAGGTGGTATAATTTCGGGATTTCCGTTGATTGATTTTAAGGCTACTCTTCTTGATGGTGCTTTTCATGAGGTTGATTCTAGTCCTTTAGCTTTTGAACTTGCTGCTAAGGGTGCTTTTAAGGAAATGGCGAATAAAGCTGGTCCAAAAATGTTAGAACCTATAATGAAAGTTGAAATCATTACTCCTGAAGAATATATGGGTGATGTTATGGGTGATATAAATAGTAGAAGAGGAAATGTTGCTGATATGCTGGATTTAGGTAATAATAGCAAAATAATTACTGCTTCGGTGCCTCTTGCAAATATGTTTGGTTATATCAACGTTTTGCGTTCTATGTCTCAGGGAAGAGCTCAGTATAGTATGCATTTTTCTTGTTATGAACAAGTACCACAATATGTGGTTGATGAGTTAAAGTTAAAGTATAATTAAGGGTAATAATTATGACAGCAGTAGTGGAAGCATTTGGAAAGCCGCATGTAAATGTGGGAACAATAGGACATGTGGATCATGGGAAGACAACGTTAACAGCGGCAATAACAAAGCATTATGGAAATTTTGTAGCGTACGATCAGATAGATAAAGCGCCAGAAGAAAGGAAGAGGGGGATAACGATAGCAACAGCGCATGTTGAGTATCAGACAGAGAAAAGGCATTATGCACACGTTGATTGTCCTGGGCACGCTGACTATGTAAAGAACATGATAGTAGGTGCAGCACAGATGGATGCGGCGATATTGGTAGTGTCAGGGGTTGATGGGCCAATGCCACAAACGAGAGAGCATATATTGCTGGCGAAGCAGGTAGGTGTTGGATATATCGTGGTGTATATAAATAAAGCTGATGTTGCTGATGCTGATATGATGGATTTAGTAGAAATGGAAGTGAGGGAATTGCTGAATAAATACGGATTTCCAGGGGATGAAGTTCCTGTGGTAGTGGGATCTGCATTGAAAGCGCTGGAGGATGACAGCAGCGAATATGGAAAGAAATCAATAGATAAATTGATGGAAAAGTTAGATGAATATGTGGCGGTTCCACCAAGGCCTGTGGATTTACCATTTTTACTGCCAATCGAAGATGTATTTTCGATATCGGGGCGAGGAACAGTGGTAACAGGAAGAATAGAGAAGGGAGAGATAAAGACGGGAGAAGAGATAGAGATAATAGGTTTAAAAGCAACACAAAAGACAATATGTACAGGTGTTGAGATGTTTAAGAAATTGCTAGAGAAGGGGAGTGCAGGGCTCAATGTAGGAATATTGCTGAGAGGAACAAAAAGAGAAGAAGTGGAGAAAGGGCAAGTATTAGCAAAACCGGGGACGATAACGCCGCATAGAAAGTTTAAGGCGGAGGTTTATATATTAAAGAAAGAGGAAGGAGGAAGGCATACACCATTTTTTGCGAATTACCAGCCACAGTTTTATTTAAGGACAACGGATGTAACTGGGAGCATAAAATTGCTAGATGGGAAGGAGATGGTAATGCCAGGAGATAATGTGAGTGTAGAAGTAGAATTGCAAGTACCGATAGCAATGGATAAGGGATTGCGTTTTGCGATAAGAGAAGGCGGTAGAACTGTTGGTTCTGGTGTTGTTTCTGAAATTTTGGAGTGAGAGTTTAAGTTATAGGAGTGTAGCTCAATTGGTAGAGCGCTGGTCTCCAAAACCAGAGGTTGTAGGTTCAATTCCTATCGCTCCTGCATTAATGTTGTGGTGGAAATGTTAAAAAGTTTGTGTGGTTTTTTCTGTGATATAAAGCAAGAAATACGAAGAATTGCTTGGGTAAAGAAACAGGAGGTGTTTTCATCTCTATTTGTTGTAATGATTGTTATATTATGCTTTTCGATTTTCTTCTGTTTTGTGGATTTTATGTCTCTTTACGTAATTAAGGCTTTATTTGGAATTATTTATGGAATGTGAATATAAATGGTATATCATTAAAGTTGATTATGGATATGAGCAAAACATACGCGAATTGGTAAGTAATGCTGTTTATTTTAAGGAAGTGTTTATTCCTTATCAAACGGTATGTAATTCAAAGTCTGATATAAAAGAGTTATGTGAAGTGTATGTATATATGCATCTGTGTGATGAAAGCAAAAATATTTTGAATCAAACGCCTGGATTCTGTAGTGGCGAATCTGGTGATTTTGAGATGATTTCAGATGATGAGATAAGTTTAAAGTGTAAAGAATTTAATAGATATAAATGGTATATCTTGAGAGTTGCTTCCAATTGTGAAGAGAAAGTGCGCCAACATATATTGGAAAATTCTATGAGATTGGGTGTTAATGATTACTTTAAGGAAGTTTTTATTCCATATGAAGAACTAAGTGAAATAGAGTTGAAATCTAAGAAAATTGCTACACGAAGGAAATGCTTTCCTGGTTATGTCTTTTTATACGTGAATTTATGCGATGAAGTATTGAATTTTATCAATAATATACCAAAATCTCTTAAGGTTTATGGATTTTTGAAAAATGGTAATATTCCAAAGGTAATTTTGGATGATGAGATTCATTCAATGTGTAATGCACTTTATAATGCTCAAGAGACAAAGAAGTTAGGTTATGGTTATGAAAAAGGTGAAAAAGTGAAAATTAATGATGGTCTTTTTCAAAATTTTACTGGTAAGGTAAATATGGTAAACGATGAGAAAAAAATTATTAATGTGGAAGTATCGATTTTAGGTAAGCCGACAATAATAGAGCTTGATCTGGCTCAAGTAGAGAAAATAGAGGATTAATTATGAGTGTTGTAGTTGCTAAGATTAACTTACTTATGGAAGCTGGAAAAGCAGTTCCAGGACCAAAAATTGCTTCAGTACTTGGTCCACGTGGTATACCTGTTCCTAAGTTTTGTGAAGCTTTTAATAAAGTTACTAGCGCTGCTAACGCTAATTATAAAGTAGGCGATTTAGTAACAGTGCGAATTTCCATAAAGGATGATCGCTCTCATGATTTTACTGTCAGCGGTCCGCCTGTGGCTTATTTACTTAAGCAGGAAGCTAAATTAAGTAAAGGTTCTGGTAATCCTGGTAAAGAATTAGTGGCTAAATTACCTATGTCTGCTATAATTAAAGTGGCAAAGTGCAAGATGGTTGATATGAAAGTGGATAATGAAGATTCAGCAGTGAAAATGGTTGTAGGCACTGCAAAATCTATGGGTATAGAAGTTGTGGAAGGTTAGGTAAATGAATACATATAATGATAATCCTAAGCAGTGTTTGAAGAAGGTTGTTGAGTCTGCTTCAGCAAAATTTAATGAATCAGTTGATATTGCGGTCAATTTAGGCGTAGATTCACGTAAATCTGAAGAGCAGATGCGTGGTACAGTAGTTTTGCCTAAGGGTATCGGGAAGAATATTAAAGTAGCTGTTTTCACTCAAGATAAACATTTATTAGAAGCTGAAAAAGCTGGTGCTGATATTGTAGGAGGAGAGGATTTAGTTGAAGAAATAAAAAAAGGTAGAAAATTAGATGTTGATTGGTGCATTACTACTCCTGATTTTATGGCAAAAATCACTCCTATTGCAAAAGTATTGGGTGCTAAAGGGCTGATGCCTAACCCTAAATTTGGTACTGTGACTTCTAACATTGCAGAAGCTATTAAAACCATTAAGTCTGGTCAGATAAAATTTAGAACAGATAAAAATGGTGTTATTCATGGTAAATTAGGAAATATTAAATTTGATATTGATGACTTGCTAGAAAATTTAAAAGCCTTTCTTAAAGTAATTAAAGATAATAAACCTATTTCTGTGAAAGGAGTTTACTTTAAGGGTGTTTTTTTAAATTCAACTATGGGTAAAGCTTATAAGATAAGCAAAGTGGAAGATATAATTTAAGGGAGTGATACCGTGAAGCGTAAAGATAAGGATGAATTTATACAGAGCACAATAAACGTATTTGTAAATAATGATTTCTTGATATTAGTAAATTTTAAATCTATAAATGCTAATGATTCATTAACTCTGAGAAATAGTCTGAAGTCTATAGCAGGTGGGGTATTAGTAGTTAAAAACACTCTAGCGCGCTTGGCTTTGGAAAGGACTGGTAAATTCTCTTATTTATCAGGCAAATTTTCCGGTCCTGTTGCTATTATATACTCTAGTGGCATAGTAGAAGCTGCAAAATTAATAGTTGATTTTACTAATGCTAACAAAGAAAAAATGTCTGTGGTTTGCGCAGCTCATTTAAATGAATTGTTAACAGTGGAAGATGTTAATAAACTGGCTAAGTTGCCTTCTCTGGATGAATTGCGTGTTAAAATTATGCGTTTAATATCTTATGATATTCCTGCTCGGTTAGCGTTGTCTATTAATTCATCTTCTATGAGGCTTATGAGAGTTTTGGATTATTATAGTTCTAAAAAATAAATTTGTTGTTAAGTAAGGTGGTAATTATGAGTAATGTAACAAGTGATTTGGTTGATAAAATATTATCTTTAAACCTATTAGAGGCTTCTGAACTTGTAAAAGTTCTAGAAGAGAAAATAGGGTTGCCTGCTGGTTCTTTTCTTGGTGGAGCTGTTGGTGCTGGGGCGCCTATTGGTGATAATGCTGCTGCTCCTGCTGCTCAAGAAAAAGCTGAGTATAAAGTTGTGATTAAAGAAATTGATGCGAGTAAAAAAATAGGAGTTATTAAAGCTGTGAGAGAGGTTAATTCTACATTGGGTTTAAAAGAAGCAAAAGAGTTGGTTGAATCTTTACCTAAAGATTTGACTGCTAATGTTCCTAAAGACGAAGCAGAAAAAATCAAGCAAAAACTTATTGAAGCAGGAGCAACTAAAGTGGAGCTTGAATAATATTTAATGTATTAATTTTATATTGATATAGCTCTTTTAATTAGTTTGGGGTATTTTAATGGTTGATTCTTCTTATATGTACGCTTCTGGTGCTTTTGTTCCTAGAGTTTCTTATTCTAGGTCGATTGATTTAAAAGATTCTTTATTGGATTTGGTTAAGGTTCAAAAAGAATCGTATGATTCATTTACTCCTAAGAATAAGGGTAATGAAAGACTTGAAGTTATCTTTCATACAATCTTTCCAATAAATGATCCTTTGCGCAGGGCTACTATCGAGTTTATAAGTTGTAGGGTAGATGATCCTAAGTATGATGAATCTGAGTGTATAAAGCGTGGTGTAACTTTTTCTGCTCAGGTTATTGCTTCTATACGTCTTGTTGTTATGCAGGATGGTATTTCTCTTGATGAATATAAATCGATTAAAGAGAGTGGAGATCATTCTAAACTTGCAACCGTTGTAAAATCTATAGAAGAGCAGAAAGTCCACTTTTGTGGGTTGCCTATGATGACTGATAAGGGCACTTTCATCATTAATGGTGTGGAAAAAGTTATCGTCTCACAAATGCATAGGTCTCCTGGTGTATTCTTTGATAGCGATAAGGGAAAAACTTACAATTCTGGTAAATTGATCTATTCTGCTAGAATTATTCCTTATAGGGGTTCTTGGCTTGATATTGAATTTGATGTTAAAGACCATTTGTATTTTCGTGTTGATAGAAAAAGAAAATTGCCAATCTCAGTTTTATTAAAGGCGTTGGGTTTATCAAATAATGATATACTCGATAGATTTTATGAGAAAATAAAGTATGTAAAACATAAAGATGGTTGGAAAGTGCCTTTTGTTCCTGATAAATTTAAAGGAGTGAGGCTGCCTTTCGACTTAATGGATATTGAAGGTAATGTGCTGCTTAAAGCTAACGTTCGTATTACCTCAAGACTAGCTAAAAAGCTATATGATAATGAATTGAAAGAGTATCTGGTTCCTTTTAATTCTATATGTGGTTTATTCCTCGCAGAAGATTTAATGGATAGTGCTAGCTCTACGAAAATTTTATCTGCTGGTGAATCTATAAAGCTGGAAGACATAAAGAAGCTTGAGTTATTATCTGTAGATGAAATATCAGTGTTGAATATAGATAATTTGTTTGTTGGACCTTATATATTAAATACGCTTTTCTTAGACGAAAACATGTCTTATCAGGATGCGCTATATGAAATATATAGAGTTTTGCGTCCTGGTGAAGTTCCTGTTTTAGAGATAGTAGAGGAGTTTTTTCGTAATCTTTTCTTCAGTCCGGAATATTATGATTTGTCTAACATTGGTAGGTTGAAGCTTAACTCTTACCTTGGATTAAATTATGATGAGGATTTAACTGTTTTAACACATGAAGATATTATTGAAATTGTAAAAAAAATAGTATTGTTACGTGACGGCCAAGGATCTGTAGATGATATTGATCATTTAGGAAACAGAAGAGTAAGATCAGTTGGAGAGTTTATAGAAAATCAATTTAGAACTGGGTTGTTGAAATTGGAACGCGCAATAGTTGATTCTATGTCCACTTCTAGTTTAGATAAAGTTTCTCCATCTGATTTTATTAATCCAAAAGTGTTAACTAATGTCTTAAGAGATTTCTTCAATTCTTCTCAATTATCTCAATTTATGGATCAGACTAATCCGTTATCTGAAATAACGCATAAAAGAAGGTTGTCCGCGTTAGGTCCTGGCGGTTTAACAAGAGAACGGGCAGGATTCGAAGTGCGTGATGTTCATCCAACTCATTATGGAAGAATTTGCCCTATTGAGACTCCTGAAGGGCAAAATATAGGGTTAATCAACAGCTTAGCTATATACGCACGTATTAGTAAATATGGTTTTATTGAAAGTCCTTATAGAAAAGTAGTTAATAGGGTTGTTACTGATCAAATTGAGTATCTGTCTGCCATAGATGAAGGTTTATATTATATAGCTGATACTAGCGTAAAGCTCGATGAAAATAATTGCTTTGTTGATGACATGCTATACTGTAGGTATGCTGGTAGTTTCGTTATGGTAAGTAGTGATCAGGTAAGTTACATTGACGTATCTCCTAAGCAGGTAATATCAGTTGCAGCTTCCTTGATTCCATTTTTAGAAAATGATGATGCTAATAGAGCATTAATGGGCTCAAATATGCAACGTCAGGCCGTACCTTTATTGAAGCCTACCGCTCCTCTGGTTGCTACTGGTATGGAGTCTTTTGTAGCTTCTGGCTCTGGTGCTGTAGTTTTAGCAAAACGCGATGGCATAGTTGATAGTTCTGATAGTAACTCTATAGTTATACGTGCTTTTGATAAAGAAAGAGTTAATTACTTGGACGTAGATATTTATCATCTAAGGAAATTTCAGCGTTCTAACCATAATACTTGTATTAATCAAAGGCCGCTAGTGTGTGTAGGTGATTATGTTAAAAAGGGTGATGTAATAGCTGATGGTCCTGCAATTAACAGTGGTGAGTTGGCACTTGGTAAAAATTTGCTAGTCGCTTTTATGTCTTGGCAAGGTTATAACTTTGAAGACTCTATTATTATTTCTAGTGAAGTTGTTAAAAAAGATCTCTTTACTTCTATTCATATAGAAGAATTTGACTGTGTTGTACATGATACCCCTTTAGGATCAGAAAAAATAACTCGTGCTATACCTGGTGTTAATGAAGAGAATCTATATCACTTGGATGATAGTGGTATAGTGAAAATTGGTACAAGAGTTGGTCCAGGCTATATTCTGGTAGGTAAAGTTACACCTAAACCTTCTCTTTCATTGCCTCCTGAAACGAAGTTATTAATGACAATTTTTGGTGAAAAGTCATTCGATTGTGCGGATTCCTCTTTATATACATCTCCAGATGTTGAAGGGACAGTAATTGATGTACAAGTCTTTACACGCAGGGGGGTTGAAGAAAATGAAAGGGCATTACTCATCAAACAAAAAGAGATAAATGACTTTGAGGAAGAGCGAGATTATATAATCAATGTTACTAGTGAATATTTCTATGATGAACTGAAGAAACTTCTTATTAATTCTGGTTCTCAAGATCGAGAAAAATTTGACTCTATTGAACGTGAGCAATGGTGGGGTATAGGATTAAAAAACCAATCCATTTCTGAGCAAGTTAAGAGCTTAAAAAAAGATTTTGATGAAAAAGTATCACATGCAATAGCACAGTTTAAGCGAAAAGTAGAAAAATTACATGAAGGTTATGACCTGCCTCAAGGTGTGTCGATGTCAGTAAAAGTTTTCATTGCTGTGAAACATAGTCTGCAACCAGGGGATAAAATGGCTGGTAGACATGGAAATAAAGGTGTGATTTCTCGAGTTGTGCCAGTGGAAGATATGCCTTATTTGGAAGATGGTACTCCTGTTGATATTATTCTTAACCCTCTTGGTGTTCCTTCACGAATGAATGTAGGGCAAATACTGGAAACGCATGTAGGTTGGGCTTGTAGAAAATTAGGGGAAAAGGTAAGTAATATTCTCGATGAGATCAATAAGATCAAAAGTGCTTTTTGCAAGGGAATTAGGTCCCTTAACGATGATAATTTTACACAATTTGCAGTAGCATACCTTGATAATAAAAAAATTGAAAATATTGATGATGATGAAATAACGGCTTCTGTTTTAAATACACCTAATAAGAATGCACTAAATGACGAGTTGAATGAGTTAGTAGAGAACTATTTGAACTCTTGTAAAAGTTCATACAGCAATTTACGTAACTTCCTGATTGAGGTTTATAGCTATGGCAGTAACGTATCTATCTGTAATGATATTCGTAATATTAGTGATAATAATCTCATTGAATTTGCACGCAAATTACGTGATGGCGTTCCTGTTGCTGCACCTGTATTTGAGGGTCCAAAAGATGAACAAATAGCAAAATTATTTGAACTTGCTGGTTTAGATAACTCTGGACAAGCTGTATTATATGACGGTTGCAGTGGTGAAAAATTCGACCGCAAGGTTACAGTTGGTTACATGTACATGCTTAAGTTGCACCACTTGGTTGATGGTAAAATTCATGCGCGTTCAGTAGGGCCTTATAGTTTGGTTACTCAACAACCTCTTGGAGGAAAATCTCATTTTGGTGGTCAGCGTTTTGGTGAAATGGAATGTTGGGCATTACAAGCCTATGGTGCTGCTTATACTTTGCAGGAAATGTTAACTGTGAAGTCTGATGATATTAATGGTAGAGTTAAGATTTATGAATCGATAATAAAAGGTGACAGTAATTTTGAATGTGGAATTCCTGAATCCTTTAATGTGATGATAAAAGAACTACGTTCTTTATGTTTAAATGTAGATTTAAAGCAAAATGATGTAGTGATTGAAGATATATCTCACACTAACATTGCACAACCTTTTAATGAGGTTAGCATATCGATTGCTAGCCCTGAAAGTATTAAGCGTATATCTTGTGGTGAGATAGAAGATGTTTCAACTGCAAATTATCGTACGTTCAAAGTTGAGAAAGGTGGATTATTTTGCCCTAAGGTTTTTGGCCCTGTCAATGACGATGAATGTTTATGTGGAAAATACAAAAAAAGAAGACACAGAGGTCGCATATGCGAAAAATGCGGAGTAGAAGTTACATCTTCTAAAGTAAGAAGAGAAAGGATGGGTCATATAGAGCTTGCATCTCCTGTTGCTCATATATGGTTTTTGAAATCGCTTCCTTCAAGAATTGGAGCATTATTGGATATGTCTCTCAGAGATATTGAGAATATTTTATATAGCGATAATTATATCGTAATAGATCCTCTTGTTTCGCCTTTTGAAAAAGGTGAGATTATTAGTGAAAAAGCTTATAATGAAGCTAAAGATAGCTATGGGATCGATAGTTTTGTAGCTATGCAAGGTGTTGAAGCTATAAGAGAGTTGCTAACGCGCCTTGATTTACATGAAATTAGGAAGGATTTAAGACTAGAATTAGAATCTGTTGCTTCTGAGATAAGAAGAAAGAAAATTATAAAGAGATTGCGTATTGTTGAAAACTTCATTAAATCTGGAAATAGGCCTGAGTGGATGATACTTACAACTATACCTATTTTACCACCTGATTTGCGTCCTTTGGTATCGCTTGAGAGTGGTCGTCCTGCAGTTTCTGATCTGAATCATCATTATAGGACTATTATTAATAGAAATAACAGGTTGAGGAAATTGTTGAGCTTAAATCCTCCTGAGATTATGATTCGTAATGAAAAAAGGATGTTACAAGAAGCAGTTGATTCTCTTTTTGATAATAGTCGTCGTAATACTTTGGTAAATAAAGCTGGTGCTGTTGGATATAAAAAGTCCATTAGTGATATGTTAAAAGGAAAACAGGGTCGTTTTCGCCAGAACCTCTTAGGAAAAAGGGTAGACTACTCTGGACGTTCTGTAATAGTTGTTGGTCCAACTTTGAAACTAAATCAGTGTGGATTACCAAAAAGAATGGCTCTTGAACTATTCAAACCTTTTGTTTACTCAAAGCTTAAGATGTATGGTATGGCTCCAACTATTAAGTTTGCTAGTAAGTTGATAAGAGCAGAAAAACCAGAAGTTTGGGATATGCTTGAAGAGGTAATAAAAGAGCATCCTGTTTTGTTGAATAGAGCGCCTACGCTACATAGACTTGGTATTCAGGCTTTTGAGCCAATCCTTATTGAAGGCAAAGCAATACAGCTTCATCCGCTTGTCTGTACGGCGTTTAATGCTGATTTTGATGGTGATCAAATGGCAGTGCATGTGCCAATTTCATTGGAAGCTCAGCTTGAAGCTAGGGTGTTGATGATGTCCACTAATAACGTTTTAAGTCCTTCTAATGGCAGACCGATTATAGTTCCTAGTAAAGATATAGTACTTGGTATATATTATCTGACTTTACAAGAACCTAAGGAAGATAATTTACCATCTTTTGGTGCTTTTTGTGAAGTTGAGCATTCCTTGAGTGATGGTACTTTACATATTCATTCTAGTATAAAGTATAGGATGGAGTATATTAATAGCAGCGGTGAAACTCACTATAAAACTGTTTGTACAACTCCTGGCCGTTTAATATTATGGCAAATTTTTCCTAAGTATGAGAATCTAGGCTTCGATCTAATAAATCAGATATTAACAGTCAAGGAAATAACTGGTATAGTTGATTTAGTATATCGTAACTGTGGTCAAAGTGCTACAGTGGCATTTTCTGATAAATTAATGGTACTTGGCTTTGAGTATGCCACATTTTCTGGTGTCTCTTTTGGTCGTTGTGATATGGTTATACCTGAAACTAAAGCTACACATGTTGATCACGCGAGGGGTGAAATTAAGAAATTCTCTATGCAATATCAAGATGGGCTAATAACTAGAAGTGAGAGGTATAACAAGGTTATAGATGAATGGTCTAAGTGTACGGATATGATAGCTAATGATATGTTAAAAGCAATATCTATATATGATGGAAATAGTAAGTACAACTCAGTGTATATGATGGTTAACTCTGGTGCAAGGGGTTCTACTTCACAGATGAAACAGCTAGCAGGAATGCGAGGGCTCATGACCAAACCTTCTGGTGAGATTATAGAAACACCTATAATTTCTAATTTCCGTGAAGGATTGAACGTATTTGAATACTTTAATTCTACTCACGGTGCGCGTAAAGGTTTAGCTGACACTGCACTTAAAACTGCAAACTCTGGATACTTAACTCGTCGTTTAGTTGATGTATCTCAAAATTGCATAGTTACAAAGCATGACTGTAAAACAAAAAATGGTCTTGTTGTGAGAGCTACAGTTGAAGGAAGTACTATAGTTGCATCTCTAGAGAGTGTTGTGCTGGGTAGAACAGCTGCAAATGATATATATAACCCAGTGACAAAAGAATTATTAGTAAAAGCAGGGGAATTAATTGATGAGGATAAAGTAAAGCAAATCAGCATTGCAGGTCTTGATGTTGTAAAAATTAGATCGCCTTTAACTTGTGAAATAAGTCCTGGTGTATGTTCTTTATGTTATGGAAGAGACCTTGCAACTGGTAAAATTGTTTCAATAGGTGAAGCAGTTGGTGTTATAGCTGCTCAATCTGTTGGAGAGCCAGGTACTCAGTTAACGATGCGTACTTTTCATATAGGTGGAGTAATGACTAGAGGCGTTGAATCCTCGAATATTATAGCTTCTATTAATGCTAAAATAAAGTTAAACAATAGTAATATAATGATAGATAGAAACGGAAATAAAATTGTGATAAGCCGTTCCTGTGAAGTCGTGTTGATTGATAGCCTTGGTAGTGAGAAGTTGAAGCACAGTGTACCTTACGGCGCTAAGCTTTATGTAGATGAGAGTGGGTCAGTAAAAATTGGCGATAAAGTTGCGGAATGGGATCCTTATACATTGCCTATTATCACGGAGAAGACTGGTACAGTGTCTTATCAGGACTTAAAAGATGGAATTTCGATCACTGAAGTGATGGATGAATCTACAGGAATATCAAGCAAAGTAGTAAAAGACTGGAAATTGCATTCTGGTGGAGCTAATTTACGTCCTCGTATTGTGCTGCTTGACGATAATGGTAAAGTAATGACACTCGCAAGTGGCGTTGAAGCATGTTATTTTATACCAATCGGTGCAGTGCTCAATGTACAAGATGGCCAGAAGGTTCATGCAGGTGATGTTATTACAAGAACACCAAGAGAGTCAGTTAAAACTCGTGATATTACTGGTGGTTTACCGAGGGTTATAGAGTTATTTGAAGCACGTCGTCCTAAAGAGCATGCTATTGTTAGTGAGATAGATGGCTATGTAGCGTTTTCTGAAAAAGACCGTAGAGGAAAACGCAGTATATTAATTAAACCTGTAGATGAACAAATTTCTCCAGTTGAATATTTGGTATCAAGAAGTAAGCATGTAATAGTCAATGAAGGTGATTTTGTACGTAAAGGTGATCTATTGATGGATGGTGACCCTGATCTCCATGATATTTTACGTGTGCTTGGGTTAGAAGCTTTAGCGCACTATATGATTTCTGAAATACAGCAAGTTTATAGATTGCAGGGTGTTCGTATAGACAATAAGCATTTAGAGGTGATCTTAAAACAAATGCTACAAAAAGTGGAAATTACTGATCCTGGTGATACTATGTACTTGGTTGGCGAAAGCATTGACAAGCTGGAAGTTGATAGGGAAAATGATGCTATGAGTAACTCTGGCAAACGGTCTACTCATTATCTTCCTATTCTGCAGGGGATTACTAGGGCAAGTCTTGAAACTAGCTCCTTTATTTCTGCTGCCTCTTTCCAAGAGACAACAAAAGTACTTACAGAAGCAGCATTCTGCGGGAAGAGTGATCCTTTAAGTGGATTAAAAGAAAATGTTATAGTAGGAAGATTAATTCCTGCTGGTACAGGTTTGATTATGAATAAGATCAGAGCACTTTCACTTTGTGATAATGTGGATAAATATGAAAAATATTTTGATATTGAAACTTATGACGAGGAATGGTTGATGGATAATGGTTGTCATTTACACTCTGGTGAGGAAGAGAGCGTAGTGGCATACGATCAGTCGAATTGAGTACAGCTAGTGTGTCTCTTGACCAAAAAAGCCAATAATATTTTCTTTCACTTCTGTGCTATCTGTCATGTTATTTACTCTCACACGAAATTCAGATGAGCCTTGAAGCCCGCTACTGTACCAACCTATGTGTTTGCGGGCCATCTTTATTCCTGTGTCATTTCCATAGTACTCAAGAATATTGTCGTAATGCTCGAGTATGATGCTTAATCTCTCTGAAGCTGTTGGCTCAGAAGTTTCACTTCCACTGAGAAAGTTCATTGCTTGATTAATCAGCCAAGGTTTACCGTAGGCACCACGACCTATCATCACTCCGTCTGCTCCAGATTCTTTGAGAGCATTCTGAATATCATTTAAATTTTTAATATCGCCATTTACTATAACTGGAATTTTCACTTGCTCTTTAACATTTCTAACGAATTTCCAATCTGCTTGACCATTATAAAGCTGCGCTCTTGTTCTTCCATGCACAGTGATCATTTTTGCTCCTAAGTCTTCGGCAATTTTCGCAAGTCTCGGGGCATTGCGATTTTCATCGTTCCATCCAGTGCGCATTTTCACCGTAACTGGCATATTCACTGCTTTGACCACAGCTTCAATTATCTCAGCGGCTTTTTTCTCATCACGCATTAGCGCTGATCCTGCATAACCGTTTACAACTTTTTTAACAGGGCAACCAAAGTTTATGTCTATAATTTTTGCTCCCATGTCCTCGTTTAATTTTGCAGCCTCCGCCATAACATCTGGCTCACACCCAGCAAGCTGCACAGCAGTTAATGCATCGACTTTTGCTTTTTGCAAACTCTGGCGAGTTTGCATAATCATAGCTCTGCTTGCGATCATCTCTGAAACTAACAAACTTGCACCAAGTTTCTTCACAATACTTCTAAACGGATAATCAGTCACTCCAGACATTGGAGCTAAAATAACTGGAGAATCAATTGTCAAATTTCCTACTTGTAGGGACATATATTCTATGTGTTCAAACCTAGCGCATTTACACATACTGTTACAACACTTTGTATAGCCGAACTTACTTTTTCCATAAGAGAAGGCTCTACCTCTACTATCTCAGCTCTCTCATAATGACCAGGTGCCAAGTATACCGTTTCTTGTTCTTTATTTCCCCATAGCTCGTTGTTCTGCTGATAACCTTCATTTATCATTCCCGCATTTGGCAGAAACAATGTATTTACATCATTACCATTATTTTTATAGTAGACGTCAATTTCAATATTAGCCAGCGAAGCTAAGATAGAAATTTCTTCTATGAAAACATGGTAACTTTGGCTGCTGATTGCCTCTAGATAAGATCTATAAATGGATTTGCCATTGAGAAAAGAATTTGCTGCAGTATCACTATTATAATTTCTATCATATTTTCTTTCACTAATATTGAGATTACTAGCACTAATGCTTCTTAAATCACCTATAACTTCATTTTCTTTTAATGTTGTAAGACAACATAACTTTTTTATTAATTTATTAGTCTTTTTTTTGATCTTCTCTACCCGTCTGTTTGTATGCTGAACCAAATCTTTTATTGAGTCCGACATACCAATCAAATGATTTGGATTTTCTAAGAATGCACCAAAAACTTTCTGCATCTGTCCCTTCAATAACTCAGGCATCCTTGGATCATTCAAAGAGTTAAATTGACTTAAAAATTTGTGCCATTCCATTCTCATATCTTGTGCTTTTTCAGTTTTATATTGACCAGAGCTATTATCACCAAATACCGCATGGAAAAAGCAGTTGCCATCACCTGTAGTATTATATTGAACAATTTTTGTTTGCTTACTTTCTACTGAATCTAAACTTACTCCGCTATCTTTACGACTTATATTTCCTGGACCACCTAATACAGGGCTTGGCGTGCCAGCCCTGCTTTGTTCATCCTTTTTCAACGCTTTTGCAAATTCTTTTCTCTTCTCTATTAATTGCTCTGAACTAAGTTCATATTTTAGCTGATCATCAATTTCATCAAACGATTTGCCTGCTTTCAGCATATCTGTAATTTTCTTAGCATTCTCTAAGGCAAATATTCCACAATTATACTTATCATCTTGTTGTTTAGCTTTTGAGTTTCTAATACTACTATTGTCTATTCCTAGAGTTTTCTGTAGCGCACTTGATACCTCTTCTGGTAATGGTTCACCAAATGAATCGCAATAATATGCTCTAAACTTTTTACTCTTTTCATCATGAGAAATAACCAATGTTACCCAATGATTGTTATTTAAGTTAAGAATTGAAGATAATACTAAATTGTTATCCCCTTTTACTTTATCTTTATATTCTTGCAATCGGTTCCCCAGAAAAGATGTAAGATTATCGAGGCAAGAAAAGAACACTCCTTTGGAAAATTCCCTGTGACCTTTTTTACGATATGGCATCCATCCATAGTAACTTTTTGCAATCTCTGCAATATCAAAATTACTTAACCAAAATTTATAATCTTCTTTTTTATTTGTCTTATATACAAAAGAATCCTTATTTTCTTTGCAGTCAAAAATACCACTATCCCTATCAGGAGTTTTCGGTCTTGCTTGCTTTTCTGGAGTCTTGCCTTGCAAATCTTGTAGTTCTGTATCTTTTTCTTCACTCTTTTCCCCCTTTGAAGCTCTTTTTCCATTAATATAGTTCTTCGCTAAGTAAAATAAAGGTTCAACAACCATTTTGTATGCTACTGTAAGAATTATTCCCATTAAAACCCAAACTACGGGGTTAGAGATGAGCATAGCAAGTGGAAAGGTCAATAGAGGGGATCCTATTACCGCCCCTAAACAGCCAGCAGCGAATGTGGCTGCTAGGCATACACAAGTAGCGTAGATAACGAATTCCTCACCAGCAAAGTCAGTGCTCTCTTTCTGATTATTTTTTGTAATACCCAACATACTACACCCTATGAACGCTAAGTTAATTAAATTTTAACAAATTCTAACAAAAAAATCAACTATAATAATTTTAGTAGTATGAGAATATATTGAATATTAAGAGCTTTTGGAGTACAGTAACAATGTTAGTAATAGCACAATATATGCACGATATAGAATATATACGCAAAAACCCTGAAGGATTTGAAAAGGCAATGAAAAGCAGGGGAATTAGAGAATCTACTGCGGAAGAGATATTAGAAATCGATCACGAGAAAAGATCATTAACCACTAAACTGCAGGATTTGAATAGGCAGCGCAATGAAATCACAGAGGAAATAAAAAAGCTTAAAATGAGCAAGAGCCCCTGTGAAGAGCAAATAGAGTTGTCAAAAAGCATCACAAATGAGATAGAGGCAATCAGCTTAAAAGAACAAGCAGAAAAGGATAAGTTAGTGAATGTTTTATCTAACTTGCCGAATATTCCTGCGCAAGATGTGCCAATAGGCGCAGATGAGAACTCTAATTTAGAGGTGAGAAGATATGGAGGAAAAAGACAGTTTGATTTTACAGCAAAATCTCATTATGAGCTCGGGGAAAAGTTAGGTTTAATGGACTTCGAACAAGCGGCGAGAATTTCCGGATCAAGATTTACGATATTAAAAGGACAGTTAGCTAAGCTTGGACGAGCGCTAATAAATTGTATGCTTGAAATGCATATTAATGAATTTGGCTATACTGAGGTGTACCACCCGGCTTTGGTGAAAAACGAAGCTATGTATAATGTTGGTCAGCTACCGAAATTTTCTGACGATTCGTATTTAACTACCGACGAATTGAGGTTGATTCCCACAAGTGAAGTGTTTTTAACAAATTTAGTTGCTGACAAAATAATGGAAGAAAAAGAACTGCCTATTCGCTTTACTGCATATTCGGAGTGCTTTCGTAAAGAAGCAGGTAGTGCAGGTCGCGATACCAGGGGCATGATAAGGCAACACCAATTTGGTAAAGTGGAGTTGGTAAGCATCACAACTGAAGACCAATCAAATGATGAGCTTGAGCGTATGACGAGTGTTGCTGAAGAGATATTAAAAAAATTAGAATTGCCATACAGAGTAATGCTGCTTTGCAGTGGCGATATGGGTTTTGCTGCACAAAGGACTTATGACATAGAGGTATGGTTACCTGGGCAAAATAAATATAGAGAAATATCAAGCTGCTCAAATTGTGGTGCATTTCAAGCAAGAAGGATGAACGCTAAATACTCTTCAGAAACTGATAAAAAGATAAAAAAATATGTTCACACTTTAAACGGCTCAGCTTTAGCTATAGGAAGAACGATTATTGCCATAATGGAGAATTATCAAAATTCTGACGGGTCGATTGCAATACCAAACGTGTTGCAAAAATACATGAGTAATGATACTGTTATAAGCAAATAATAATTTTGACATATAGAAAAGCGAGGAAATAAAGATGAAGGTTCTGGTTATAGGTTCTGGTGGGCGTGAGCACGCTCTACTTTGGGCTCTAAAAAAATCTCCTATCTTAACTGAATTATATGTCACTCCTGGTCGCCCAGCCATGGGAAATTTGGGAGTTCTTGTGGATATAAATATTCAAAATTCAGTGGATGTTACACAATTTTGCAAGAGAGAAAATATAGAGTTGGTTGTTATTGGTCCAGAACAACCAATAATTGATGGGCTTGCTGATGATTTAGTTGCAGAGGGAATAAATGTTTTTGCTCCAAGTCAAGCAACTGCAAAACTTGAGGGATCGAAGTCTTTCACCAAGGGACTATGTAAACGATATGGTATACCAACTGCCAAGTACGAGTGTTTTGTTGATGAAGGGTTAGCTAAAGATTTTGTACGTAGCAATAAAATAAAGTTTCCACTTGTAGTGAAAGCAAATGGAATTGCAGCAGGAAAAGGGGTGGTTATATGTAATACAGAAAGCGAAGCTTTTTCAGCAATAAATTCAATGCTAGTGGAGAAAAAATTTGGTGAATCAGGTGAAGAAATAATCATAGAAGAGTTTTTAGTTGGAGAAGAAGTAAGTTTTTTTGCTCTTATTGATGGGTTGAAAGTAGTAACTCTTGGGTGTGCAAAAGATTATAAGAGAGTTGATGAAAGTAATGAAAGCCAAAATACTGGAGGTATGGGGTCGTACTCATCACCTTCAATTATAAGTAAGGACATGGAGCAAAAAATTATCCAAAAAATAATATACCCTACAGCTCAAGCATTGGTTAACATGGGTACGTCTTATAAAGGAGTACTCTTTGCTGGTTTAATGATTTGCAAAGATAGCCCAAAACTTCTCGAGTATAACGTTAGATTCGGTGATCCAGAAACGCAATCTATATTACCTAGATTTGATTCAAATTGCGATTTGTTAAAATTGATGTTGTCAGTTGCAGAAGGAAAGTTAAATGTCAAAATGGTGGAACTTAACAACAAATCTACAGTTTGTGTAGTTGTTGCAAGTAAAGGCTATCCGGGTGATTATCAAAAGGGAGAAGTAATTAAAGGATTAGATAAGATTGAAAGCATTCCTGGTGTGTTGGTGTTTCATGCTGGTACTAAATTCGATGAAAGTGGTAACTTAGTTTCCAATGGCGGAAGAGTGCTAAATATAGTAGCAGAAGGGAGCACTATAGAGGAAGCCAAAAGTAAGGTGTACTCAGCATTAAATTTTTTAGAATGGCCAGGGGGCTTCTTCAGATACGATATCGGTAGTTAATGTTAGCTGTCGGTTAGCAGGTGGTTCACAGAAACGAAAAACTTCCTTGACAAACTCCGCCAGCGCCCTTATCATGAAACTGAAGCTATTGTATTTGCTTTCGCCAATCTGCAGATTAAAAGGTAAGGATTACTTAATGTATCGGCGTCTTATGTTCAATTTTTTGCAGTATATAGATACTGTATGTCTTTACAAAACTTCATCTACATCTAGATTTTTATCTAAATAAGCTGAACGCGCTTATAAAGCGTTACAAGACATCAAAAAATGCCAATACTCGACAGAGATAGTAAAAGACTAGCTAACTCGGGGATTCTTTGTCTTTTTTTCTGCTTGGTAAATTTCTTAAACATTTGCAGCATAGGTTAGTTGCAATTAAAAGCAGCTAAATCTTGCTTGTCAAGCGTTTAAAACATAAAAAACGCCAATATTTTAAAGCAGATAATAACCCCAGGGCTTCTTTTGCCTTTTTTTTCATTTGGTAAATTTCTTAAATATTTATGGCTAAACGACAATCGTCATCCCGCTATTTGTTAGCGGGATCTAGAGATACCGCGGCGGTATGACGTAGGGAAACCTTTCTTGGGTTAGCTATAAAACTAATCAGCATCTTGTTTAGCACATATAAATTAAGTTTCACAAATATAGTGCTAAACCTTGAAAATATGTTATAGCTACTTCTTCCAATTTAGTGGTGGGTTTTGACAGTACACATGTTATTTTACTAGCTACCAACTCAAGTGTCACAGAAGTTGCAATCATTTTAAATGTCACAGAAGTTGCAATCACTGCATTTATATTCTGTACTTTAACATTTACTCTACTTTCTATTAGAGGCTTTACCCCCCTTACATCATTACGTACAGCAGTATGATTTATTTCATTTTCAATTCCACTACTATGCTGCAACAAGATATCCCCATTAACTTTTATTTCAACATTTTTGTCACTACTACCATTGTTAAAATTTAATCCCTCATCTCTTCTACTTTGTCTTTTTTCTTTTAATTTTAATTCAGTTTCTCTTTTATCAAGGGTAGGAAATGGGATGTGAGTTTTTTCCTGACCATCTTGATTTATAGCTCTTGTTGTATTAAAAGCTTCGTTGCTTTTACATGATATTGTATAAGTAAGTAGTGTGTAGATTTTTTCTTCACTATCTGGATATTTTATAGTTATTGTTGCATTAAGAATGTCTTTCAGAATATCATTTTCTCTAGCTATGTCTAAAATTTTTTGAATAACTTTGCGATCATGTAATGCGGCAAGTAACTTATCAGTTACTTTTTGATTATTTTTATGTTTTATGGTTATTGTTGTGTTAAGAATGTCTTTCAGAATACCGTTTTCTTTAGCTACTCTTAACATTT
>NZ_QESS01000002.1:197229-207306 GCF_009012935.1 Wolbachia endosymbiont of Nasonia oneida
TTTCTCAACAGCTATACTATCTTTACGTAGTATAGCATAAGCAAGTGATATAATAGTTGGTTCTTTACCCCGATGTTTGCTTACTTCCGTAGTAAGAATCCTTTGTTTTTCCTTTTTAGATATTTTTTCTAGTTCTTCAGCAATGCTACTTTTTTTGCCTTTTATTTTTGATGCTAATTTTAAAATACTTTTTTCATCTTTCTCTTTCAATTTCGAATCGTTTACCTGATGAGTCATTTTTTTTCTCAAGGTCTTTCTTATTAAACTAAGCATAACATTTTCTCTCTTCGTGGTTATAATATTTGCTTTTATGAATCAGTTGTGTTGATAATGTATTAATTGCATAGTTCAGACATTGTTTTATAAAGCAAAATTTTAGTAGACCACCTTACAAGAACGTTTCTTGCTAATTCTGAATCCGAAAAAAGGACGCAGTAAAGTTATTTGTAAGGGAAGAATGAAACTTGTAGCTATAGCTAAACTGACTTACGATAATTTGAAAAACCGTCATCCCGCTGCTTGTTAGCGGGATCTAGAGATACCGCGGCGGTATGACGGTTCGCAGTGGTATGACGGTTCGCGGCGGGATGACGATAAGCTCGTCATCCCGCTACATTAATATTGTATTAATAAAAACTTAATAATAATCCTTAATAATATATGAACTAACATGTTCGCAATTTCGTATGACAGAGGAAACAAAAGATGGATATGCTTCCTTATACGTTGCAATTCAGGAAGGTAATATTGAAGCTGCAGAACTACTAATAAAGTGTGGCACAAACGTCAATGATCATTATGAACGCAATCGTACGCCACTGCATATTGCCATCGGACGCAAACAATTAGAAATAGCAAAATTGCTGATAAAAAATGGAGCAAACGTTAATGCAAAAACTCAAAATCATGGTAAAGATGATCTAACACCAATGCACTTTGCAGTTTTTGCAAATACGCCAGAATTTATAGAATTACTAGCTAGCCATGGTGCATTGATTAATGAAAGAGAAAGCACCGAAGGGTATACTCCTCTTCACTTTGCTGCTTTATATGGGAACAAAAATATAATACAAGCCTTAATTGATAAGGGACAAGATATTGAAGATGTGGACAATAATGGGCGAACAGCTCTGTTTTTAGCTGCTAGGCAGTGCACTGAAGCAGAAGATGATAGCAGAATAGAAATTATCAAGTATTTGATAGACAAGCTCAAAGCAGATGTAACAAAGAAAGACAATAATAACAATGCAGTACTCTTTCCTGCCGCTAATAATTGCCCTGGAAAAGTGGTAGAATTCATCATTGAGCAATATATAAAAATCTTTGAGTTAGAGAATTTTATCAACCACAAAAATAATGATGGAATGGATGCTTTGGATATTGCGCTGAGTAGTGGAAACGAGAAAGCTATTGAAGTATTAAGATCATATGGAGCAGATATCAAGAATAAGGCAGATGGTAGCACTCAAAAAATTACTGCAGAAAAACCAAGTAGTACCCTAGACAGAGCAGAAAGTGCAGAGGTAGCACCTCCAATTAAGCAAAGAGTATAAAGCTTTTTACAAAGCGATTATAAATTTCAGTAAGTTGCAGAGGCTCTACAATGGGAAGTGTAGTATGTTAGCAGATACAAATGACTAGATAAATTATATTTCATTAAAGTCATTTATCTTGAAACATAAGCAGGATTTTGTATAGTTGTTTCAATTTGGGTCTGTATATTGAAACAACGCGTGAAAATGACAGGTCATTGTACAAGAGGTACCTAATTCACCGACAAGAATGCTAGATAAAGACACTTACATTTCAATTATTTTACAATTTCTGTATAATCTTAAAAACTCAATTAGTGCGTTATGAAGATAATAATAGGTAATGCTAGTAAGGAATTAGGGGAATCAGTAGTTAACCGGCTAGATGTTCAACCATCCTCTGCTTGGATATCAAAGTTTACCGATGGCGAGGTAAATGTAGAAGTAGCAAATGATCTATATAATCAAGAAGTATATATAATACAATCTCTTTCTCCCCCTGTGAATGATAACCTTATGGAGCTTCTGCTCATAATTGATGCAGTAAATAGATTAGGAGCCAAAAGGATAGTAGTAATTATTCCTTATTATGGATATAGCAGGCAAGATAGAATTATCAAGAACAATAATGTGCAGTCTGCTTTAAGTGCCAAATTAGTTGCAAATCTTATTCAAACTGCAGGTGCAAGTAGTGTTGCAGTTATTGATTTGCACTCAAGTCAAATTGAAGGATTCTTTGATGTACCGATAACTAATTTGAACTGCTTTGAAGCATTTGTTGACTCTATACACACGGAAAATTTGGCAATTGTTGCACCTGATGTTGGAGCAATTGGTAGAGCACGTGCTTTTGCAAAGACTTTAGAGGAAAAGTACAAGATAGGGTTAAGTGATAAGATTATTGTAGTAGATAAATATAGGGAGAAAGCAGGCACATCTCAAGTAATGAACATAATAGGAGAAGTTGCAAATAAAAATTGTGTCATTGTTGATGATATAGTTGACTCTGGTGGAACATTGTGTAATGCAGCTCTTGCTTTAAAAGGCCACGGAGCAAAGTCCGTAATTTCGTGCATCACACATGGCGTGCTTTCAGGAAGTGCAGTTGAGAAAATTTCTTCCTCTTCTTTAGATAAATTAGTGATTACGGATACCATACTTCACAAACTTGAAAAAACTGGTAAAATAGAAGTTGTTTCGGTTGTAAATATTTTAACTCACTTCATCCAAGGAGGTAGAAATGCCAGCTAAGTCAACAGAAGACGTTATTACTTCACTAATAGAATTTGCAAATAAGAGAAAAATAACAATTACCAAGGAAGAAATGCTTAAAATTGCACAGCTTGTAAGGATTAAGTTATCAAATGACGAGATTGATCACTACTCCAAAGAACTGACAATGCTGGATTGGATACATGATACTTTATTGCAAGTTAATACTGAAGGTGTTTCTCCTATGCGTTATGGCAGCATAGACAAGGACATTCATGTACGCGATGATGTTATAAATTCTCAAAACATTAAAAAAGAGATATTGTCCAATACAAAACCTGAGCATGGGTATTTCGTAGTGCCAAAGGTTATAAGCAATTAAAGTAAAATAAGGCTCATATCAAATCTATAATAGATCTACTTTCAAAAATAAGACCAATCCGGTAAAGAAGCATTTGTGGGAGTGGAAACCATTTTTTGATTTTTCTTTACTAAGTCTACTAAATATAGTTTAGAGTTGCTTGGTGATTCTGTTCTTGTAAAAATGATTTCTCTACCATTTGGTAGCCATGCCGGGGATTCAATTTTATGCCCCTCTGAAAGCAGACGTTCTTCTTTGCCATCTGGCTTCATAACTCCTATGTAAAATTTTCCTGACTGAATCTTTGTAAAAGCTATCAGATCTCCTTTTGGCGACCAAACAGGCGTAGCATATCTTCCACTTCCAAAACTAATTCTTTTAGGTTTTTTACTTTTGTTAGTAAAATCGATAACGTACAGTTGCTGACTCCCACTTATATCAGAACTAAAAGCCATATACTTTTGATCTGGAGAAAAAGAGGGAGAAGTGCTTATAGCTGAACCTTGAGTAATTTTTTTTGTTCGTTTACTACTTAAATCCAAAGATAATATATTCGTTTCACCACCCAATGAGTGGGAAATTAAAAGAGATTTACCATCGGGAGAAAATCTTGGTGCAGAAACAACTCCTTCAAATGCGCTGATTATTGATTCAGTGTTATCTTTTAAATTTTTTAATATTATATAACTTTTACCATTTGCGTACGAGATATAAACAATGCCCTTTCCATTTGGTGAGAATCTCGGTGTTGACACAAATCTATCGCCATTTGTTAAGTATTTTATATTACTTCCATCTTGATTCATCACAGCAATTTTACGCACAGATTTGTAGTTGCTATCTTTTTCTTCAGCGATATACGTGATTTTTGTGTTGAAGTGCCCTTTCTCACCAATTAATCTATCATGTATCACATCCGAAACGAGGTGACCAATTTTTCTCCAGTCTTTTGCTGGAAAAACAACTGACTGAGTAAGTAATTCTCTTTTTGTAAAAGTGTCAAATAAACGAAATGATAGCTCTAATGCACTACCAGATATTTCGCTTAAACTTACTGTGACTACAGTATCGCTTTTCCAAGATTTAGATTCAGCTTCCGCGCCACGTTTTACATTAAATAAGCCACAATTAGATAAATTTGTTCCTATTACCTTTGCAATATTTTCGCTTAATTCGCTTTCCAACGCTGTTTTACATGTACATTTAGATACAACAAGACCAATGTTGCCAACACTGCTTTTTTTTATATCAACATATAAAGCAGCTTTTGTAAAATAAGGAATAAATAACGAAATAAATAACACCAGATGAACGAATAGCTTCATTCATTTCATACCTGTTCTATCTGAACCTCAATTATAGGCCTTTTTAGTAAATATTCCTTTAAGATACTCAATATTGAACTTTCAATCTTATTTTTAATTTTTTTTGTTGGCTGCAAACTAAACAACGACTCAACTTTCTTGACAATTTTCTGTATGGTAGCTGCATCTTCTAGCACTTCAAAAACACCAGGTACAAATACTTTTGGTTTAGCAAGCAATTTATTTTTCTTGTTTACAACTGCTGTTACCACAATAACTCCGGCATCTCTCATCCTTTTACGCATTTTTATAACACTGCTCTCCGGATGACGTAGCAGCATACCATCAATACCAAAGTAGTCAACATCAATTGAATCAACTTTTTCTCCGTTCTCCAAATTAACAATATCACCTGGTGCAATCATTATTGCTTTTGCCACACCGCACTCTTTAGCAAATTTTACATGTGCATGCGTGTGAATATATTCGCCGTGAACTGGAATAGACATCTTCGGTTTTATTAAAGAATACATTTCCTTTAGCTCTTCTCTTGTTGGATGCCCAGAAGCATGAACATGCTCTGTTTTTTCAGTAATAACTTCTACCCCCATCTCAATAAAGGCATTGAGCATGTTGTGCGCACGAGTTTCATTTCCAGGAATGATTTTTGACGAAAAGATCATGGTATCACCTTGCTGCATTTTAAATGCTTGATGACTCTTAGCAGCAAGTCTTGCGGTAGCTGCCAGTGGCTCACCTTGACAACCTGTGCAAAGTAGCACCAGTTCTTCCCTTGGAAAATTTACTGCTTCCTTTGCTTCAAGAAACTGAGGAGAATCAGTTAAATAACCACTATCTTGCGCAACTTTCACTATTCTCCATAAAGATCTACCAAGTAAAACTACTTTTCTATTTAGTGCTTTTGCAGCTTGGCTTATCGTTTCAATTCGTGCCACATTTGAAGCGAATAGCGAAACAGCAACTAATTTTTTAGACCGCTTTATTATGTTATAAATATTATTATAAATTTCACCTTCTGACTCAGGGTGATGCTTGCTTAATATATTGGTTGAATCGCAAATTGCTGCAAGCAGGTCACCTTTATCGCCAATTTCTTTTAGACGCTCCATATTAGAAGTTAATCCAACAACAGGTTTTGGATCAAATTTCCAGTCTCCGGTATGGAGTGCACTACCCATTTCAGTGCTAATTAATATTGAATTTGCCTCAGGAATTGAATGAGTTACATTTATAAACTCGACGGTAAAAGGACCCAAATTTATGCTGCCATTTATGTCTACCTCTTTCACAGGCACTATACCTTCCAATCGAAATTCTTTTAGTTTCTCTTTAAGAAAATTAACCGTAAACTTTGTTGTATATATGGAGCACTGCAACTCTTCCCACAAGTGGGGCACTGCACCGCAGTGGTCCTCATGTGCATGTGTAATTATTATTCCAAGTAAATCTTTTTTTCTTTGAGCAATAAAATCTATATCAGCAATGAGCAGCTCAACACCTGGCATAGTTTCATCTGCAAAACCAACACCAAGGTCGATCATAATCCACTTACCTTGGTAATGATATAGGCTAACATTCATCCCGATTCTTCCTACTCCCCCAAGCGGAAGAAATAAAAACTCATTTTTGTTTATATTCATTAAATTTAAATTATTAAAACCTGAGAATAGCAAAACTTCGACCTTAAATAAAGAAATTTATTGCTTTTACATAGTTTTATAGCTAACCCAAGAAAGGTTTCCCAACGTCATACCGCCGCGGTATCTCAGCATAGATTCCGCTAACGAGTAGCGGAATGACGAATTTGTTGTTTTTCAAATTGTAGGTAAACCTAAGCCACTTTAGCTATAAGGAGCTAAGAAGTTTCTGTTGGCTAATAATAACACTATTGTTAAGTTTTCCATTAATAAGGTCAAAGAATTGCAGGATTAAATGAAAACCCGTAAACAGTTACCCCTTTATGTCATTTAGCAGATTTCTTATTTTTTTTTTACTTTACTAAAAAACCCTTCAGATTGCTGTTGTACACTTGCATTTTCCTCTTCTTCAAGCGCTTTTAATAGTTCAATTTGCTTTTTAGTTAAATTTTTTGGATTTAAAGTCTCAACTATTACCTGTACGTATAAATCACCACGAGCATGTGAGTTCATATATGGCATACCCTTTTCCCTACAACGTAGTTTGGTACCAGTTTGAGTGCCTTCAGGGACCTTTACTTTTATTTTAGCTCCATCAATTGATTGAATATCGATTTCACCACCAAGCACTGCTAGTGTCATTCTTATAGGCACTTTACAGTGTAAATCTGCTTTATTTCTAGCAAAGACTTTATGGAAAATTATTTTCACGTATACGTATAAATCTCCACTTTTTCCACCTTTTGTTCCAGCTTCTCCTTTACCACTTATCCTTACCTTAGCTCCTTCTTCTATGCCTTTTGGAATTGAAACGGATATATTTACTTCATCTCTTCTACGTCCACTTCCACCACATTTCTTACATTTGTTTTGTATTATTTCTCCTTCCCCATAGCATGTAGTACATGTTCTTTCGATGGTAAAAAAGCCTTGTTGAGTTCTAATCCTACCGCTTCCCTGGCATGTGTGGCACTGAACTGGTTTAATTGCTCCTTCGCCACCTGTGCCTTGGCATGTATCACATTTTACATTTGTCACATAATGTATAGGCGCTTGTATTCCTTTAAATGCATCTTCTAAGGTAATTTCAAGATCATAACGTAGGTCTGCTCCAGATACTCCTGTTGTACTTCTTTTTGCTCTCGATCTACTTGCACCACCACCGAATCCTCCACCAAAGAAGTCATTGAATATGTCGCTAAAATCTCCTGCAGAGCTAAAGCCTTGAAATCCACCAGAAGCACCTTCGTGGCCATAACGGTCATAGCCTGCCCTTTTCTCAGAGTCAGACAGAACTTCATATGCAGCTGTTACTTCTTTAAATTTTTCCTCTGCTTCTTGATTGCCAGGATTTCTATCAGGATGATATTTTAACGCTAATTTTTTATACGCTTTTTTTATCTCATCAATACTGGCATTTCTGCCTACTTCCAGTAGCTCATAGTAGTCTTTTTTGCTCATATATAATAGTTTAGTGCTTAACCTTTAAAGATAGGTATTGCATATATTAATTTCAAGTGTGACTTCTGCTTCCTATAAAATGTGGTGCACCCTGAGCGACTTGAACGCCCGACCTTTTGATCCGTAGTCAAATGCTCTAATCCAACTGAGCTAAGGGTGCTTTCATAAAGTTAACTTTAGCAGATTTTGTGGCTTGATTCAATTAATTTGGCTAAAAATAAAACTATTGATTTCTATCATACGTGAACCCCTCACAATTCTCAAACTGCCGTTTCGCATTAGAATTATCAAATTCACTACAAGGAGGAGCAGTTGGAGTAGTATTAGGATCTTGAGAAAAGTAAGGAGGTGGTGCATCATAACGAGAAGAATCTCCATAACCATGCCCTTGTCTAAGACAGCTATCTACCGCTCCTTTAGCTTTCTCGATATTTTCTGATTCTTCCTCATGCTTCATATGAAAAGCTAAACCACCAGTAAAACACACAAGAGAATTAACGCCAAGGATAACTAAACCCCACACTGGTAAGACTGGGTAAACAGCACAAGCTACCAAAGCTGCCAAAGAAACAGCGCCAACCGCAAATTCTATATTTCTGAACGTTTTAAATTTACTATCCAGGTAATCTATTTTTTCTTCTTTTCTAGCCACTTTTCTGCTGCTGTTATACCAAAAACACATACCAGCATGGAAAGCAACACACACAACTGCAGCTACTATACCCAAAGCTAATAGCTTTCTACTGTCTTCTGATTCTTTTTTATTCTCTTTTCTCCCTTGATGAGTGGTATTACCATTGTTAATATTCGTTATATTATTAACCGTAGTGTGACCACGTCCACCGAATAAAGAATCCATCCAGCATTGTAATAGCAAATAATCCCAAAAGTCTAAACCTCTATTGTGTACATGTATATGTGTAATCTGAGAGCCTGTAGGTTGTGCGTTATTCCCTGCGTTATATTGATCATTTCTGCTTCCTGTATCGTGCCTATTGCTTGAATTTGGATGTGTAAATTCTTCATACACATTTTTAAAATTCTCCTTGCTCCAAGTTAAATTCGGTGTATTATTACAATACTGTAGAAACCCTTCAATATTATTATTATTACCTAATTTCTTTATATAGGCTAACGCATACCTTTTTAAAACACTATCACTTGCTACCATAAATACCCTCTTAAGTTAAGATTAAATTAATAAATATTTATTATAACAAGATAACATCTACTTGTCAACTTGAGCCTGATTCAAGTATCCGTTCAGAGTGTGGCAGAAGAACTTATTCAAATAAAGTAGGTGGTAAAATATAAACATTTTATAAAGTGAAAAATGGACTTTTCAGACCACTGCCGAGCTAAAAAAGCCCTGAAAACCGTGATACTTAGGCCACTTCTTGCTTAAGCTGTACAATTTCAGCTTGAGAAAGGCCAGTGGATTCAGCTATTAAATTAACAGATACACCAGCTTTAAGTAAATTTTTTGCAACTTCGATTTTTCCTTTCTCTATACCTTCCTCAAGTTTGTATTCAAGAATGGCTTCTTCTTTCCGCAGATCCATTATTCTTTCTTCATATGCTACTAAATCTTTTTCATTCCAGCTAAACCTGTCTAATTCATCGTAGGCTAACTTTATTATTGGTGCTTTTTCTGCTATTTTCCTTAAGTCTTCTTCCGTAGTTTCATCTGCATACTGTTGTCTAAGTGAAGAAGGTCGCCCCTCCTCACTTGACTTCAAAACCGTACGTGAGACTTTGCGCCTCATACGGCTTCTCTCCAATTTGGTGCTTTTCATGCACACCTCCTGTGTAATTCATCGTGACAATGTCCATGTAACAAAGATAAGTTTTTGATCATATTGTTTCGTCTATTCCGGTCTTTATGATGTATTTCTATTATATCATCACTTTCAAACCATAGTCTACATTATCACATTTACTTTGTTGTAACTTCAATAGTTTTATTACTCTTAATGGCTTATCTGGTATTTTTCTCAGACGTTTACCCCAATATACCCAATCACCATCATATGGAGATCTGGTTTTTTGCACTTTGTTTAATAACATGATCGCTGTGTATAGTAAGACGTACCTTGTTACTTGTCATAAAGCGCCAGTTTTCGTTATTATACTTCTTAAAGTACTTTCTTTTTATCCAGCATCTCCCTTTGTTTGGGTGCCTAAAGACTGCCCACTTCCAGAGCTTTCTATGTATAGTATTATCCAATGAGCTAAAGATTTTACATGAAACTACCGAAGAGTAATATTGACTCCATCCTCTGTTTATTGGATTGAGATTCCTTATTATTACTTCCTGTGGCGCCCCACGCATTTCTCTAAGTTTATGTTTAATAGCAAATGTATGCTGCTTTATAGAATTACGACTTGGTTTTATTAATAATGTGTAACCTTTTTTACTTTCTTTTGTTGGATATTGTCTTATTGAAAATCCAAGAAAATCAAATCCTGGTTTTGTTTCATCAATGGTTCTTAATGTATGAGAAATTAGACTTCTTTCGAAACTAGGATAAAGTAGTAAAAATAGTAAT
>NZ_QESS01000020.1:0-11808 GCF_009012935.1 Wolbachia endosymbiont of Nasonia oneida
CTTCTGGTTCGTTTTTTACCATTCCTTCCTTAACTTAATGGCAGTGATGACGACCTATCCCAAACCTCAACTATATCCTCACTAAACTCTATTATCTTTGTTTTTTTAAACTGATAACAGTTGTTAATGAATTGAATCCCTAAATCTCCTACAAAAGGAGTGGCATCATTGCCTAAAATTTTACCACTGCGGCATATTATCAACCTGTCGATTAAATTACACTTTAATAGTTCTGTGATTAACACTCCTCCACCTTCAACTAATAATCTTGTTATACCAATTTCTGAAACAAGTTTTAATGCCATGTCCTTTAGGCAAACCTTACCTGCGTTGCTTGAATTAACTACTAAGTAGTTAATGTTTTTTATTTTTTTCTCTACTTCTTTATTTGTGATGACCCAAGTTATTACTTTGTCTGCAGTCTTTGCAATGTTATGCTCTTCCTTTAATCTCCCTTGGCTATCTATAATTAGCCTTATTGGCGATCTACTTCCAAGTCCTGGTAATCTGCAAGTTAAGAGTGGATCATCATTAATAAGAGTATTGCTGCCGATCATAATTGCATCATATTTCGTTCTGAGCTCATGCACCCAGTTTCTCGTATTTTCACTTGTTATCCATTTGCTATCGCCTGTAAATGTTGCGATTTTTCCGTCAAGAGTTGTTGCGACTTTGCAAGCTATAAATGGTCTATGTAATTCTTTAGTGGTGAAAAAACCGACATTCAGTTCTTCTGCTTCTTTTTGCATAATACCTTGCTCAACTTCAATTCCTGCTTCTTTCAGAGCTTTAATGCCTCCACCTGAAACTCTACTATCTGGGTCAATAGTTGCAATTACTACTCTTTTTATGCTAGCTTTTATGATTTTTGCAGTGCAAGGCCCCGTGACTCCGTGATGACAACATGGCTCAAGAGTGATATATATAGTTGCGCCATGAGTTGAATCTTTAGCGTTTTGCAAAGCGACTACCTCCGCATGCGGACGCCCACCAATCCCTGTGTATCCCTCACTAACAATTGTACCATCCTTTACAATAACACACCCGACAGCAGGATTTGGTGCAACATTTCCAAGATTTTTTTCTGCAAGCCTTAATGCAATTGACATGAAATGATCATCAGTCATTAGAAAGAAGTCATTTCGTATGAGGTATCAAAAATTCTTCTGTGCTCGTGTATAGCAAATCTATCTGTCATACCTGAGATATAGTCACATGTTATTACTGAACGCTGAGATTCACAAGCGAGTTTGCTCCACTCTGTGGGAAGTAATCCTGGGTTTTCATAAAAACATTGAAAGAGTTCCTGTATTATGCGTTTTGCTTTGTTCATCGTTCTACTCAGTTTATAGCTTCTGTATATTTTCTCCATGTTGAATCTTTTCATTTCTTTTGTAGCATTCGCAACTTCTGGTGAAAATGTGACTAGCATTTTATTTAGACTTCTTACGTCTTCTACGCTTTTTATTTTGTGATCTTCAATATTTCTTTCAGTCTGAGAAACAACATCACTTATCATAGTTCCTATAGTTCCACTCAGTGATTCATGTATGAGTTTGCTCTGAGGCAATTCTGAATATCTGCTCCTTATGTCTTTAAACATTTTTTCAATTAAAGGAACATTCAGCAAATCTTCGATGGTTACTAAATTCGCCCTGAGTGCATCATCAAGATCGTGAACACTGTAAGCAATATCATCGGCAATTGAAGCAACTTGCGCTTCAATGCTTGAAAATTCTTCAAGTTTTAGATCATATTTTTTGTTGTATTCTAATAACATCTGATTACTTGTAGAAGACTCCGCGTTTTGACCAAGCAAGGGACCGTTATGTTTTGCAACTCCTTCAATCACCTCCCAACTTAGATTCATACCATCAAAATCAGCATGTTTTTGTTCAAGATAAGTTAAAATCCTTATAGCTTGAACATTATGATCAAACTCATACTTCTCATTATCAAGATTCAAATCTTGAACTGATTTCTTTAGAGCATCTTCACCTGCATGACCAAATGGAGGATGACCAAGATCATGTGCGAGCGCTATGCATTCAGTGATATCCTCATTTAAGCCAAGTCTACGCGCAATGGACCTTGCAATTTGTGCAACTTCAAGGCTATGAGTAAGCCGAGTGCGATAGTAGTCGTGCTCATAATTGATAAAAACTTGTGTTTTGTACTCCAATTTTCTAAACGCATTAGAGTGAATGATACGGTCCCTATCACGCTGAAAGCAGCTGCGATTCTCATCTTCTGGCTCTTTGAAGTATCTCCCTTTTGTTTTGCTTGGAAAACATGCATAATTTAATAGAAAATTATTGTTTGACATGTAAAATTTCTACTATAATAAGTTATCAATAATAAACGGTGGTTACTATGTCAACAAATTACAACATCAACTTAACTGATAATGCACTAAAAAAAATCCACTCTCTTGCAGAGCAGGAAGGAGATAAGAGTTCCGTTTTACGGGTTGCAGTTTCAGGCGGTGGATGTTCTGGCTTCAAATACAATTTTCTTATGGATCAAATGAATAAAAATCTATCTTTGGATGATGAAGATGATGAGTTTGATGACGAAGACGAAGATGATGATTATGAAGAAAGCGAGGACTATAGAAGCCATTCCAGTTTTAGCGAAAAAGGTAAAGATATAGTAATTAATGATGAAAATGGTAATCCTGTATTAATGGTTGATAATTGTTCAGCAAAATTTTTAAATAACTCAGTTATAGATTATACTGAGGATCTCAGTGGTTCTGGTTTTCAAATAAAGAATGCCTTTGCTAAGTCTCAATGTGGTTGTGGTAACAGTTTTTCGGTTTAATTATTACTAAAACTTAGATGCCTTCTGGATCTTTTAAACATGGGTGGTAATGTAGCACTAGAACTAACTTCCGTAGATAAAAGCTTCAAGAACAATTCTGCTGTTGTAAAGGATATCAACTTAAGTGTCACAAGAGGGCAAGTAGTAGCGCTGATTGGCAATTCAGGTGCAGGGAAAACAACTATATTGCAAATCGCAGGCTTATTGGATAAGCCAACTTCAGGTATAGTTACGATAGATGGAATAAATTGCACACAAGCCAGTAATAAGCATAAAACTCATGTAAGAAGAAATTTTCTTAGTTTTGTTTATCAATTTCACTATTTGTTACAAGAGTTATCGGTGTTGGAAAATATTATGCTTCCTCAACTCATTGCAGGAAAAAGCAAAGCTGAAGCAAAAAAAAATTCGCAAGCAATGTTGGAAAAATTTGGTCTGGAAAACAAAGCAAGTAGCATGGTATCTGAAGTTTCGGGTGGGGAAAGGCAGAGAGTTGCAATTGCAAGAAGCATTGTAAATTCTCCAAAGCTTTTACTTGCAGATGAGCCAACAGGAAATTTAGATCCAACAAATTCTTTTAAGGTGTTTTTACTGCTACATTCATACGTAAAGGAAAATAACAGCTCTATGCTTATAGTAACACACAATCATCTCCTTGCAGAAAAGGCAGACTGCATTTTCCAATTGAGAGATCGATCATTAGTGAAGTTGTGAATAGGAAAAATAGCACAATTTCTATGCCTTATACTTATCTAACCAATGATCATTAACAGAGTACAACTCGCATGAAATGCTTTCATTGCTTTTTATACACGGACTTTTTAACTTACGCTGTTTACTTAGGAAACACCCCGATAACATAAACACAGCTAAAACAAAAAATAATAGCTTTTTAAACATAACAAAACCCTTTTATTTATATTACTACACTCATTTCTCTTATTTGTAAAGATTAGGCATATTCTTTTACCCTTACCTCTTTTTTGACCTTTTGAAAAGAAATAGTTGCACTATTCAAGCGCAGTTTTATATAATTGTCCACGATTTGAGTCACTTCCTCTTCTTTATCCTTTAGAAAGTGATTAGTATCATCTATTATATGGTATTTCATGTGATCACTTCTTACTGAATTTATCAACCTTTTTGCTAATTCTGTTACATCGCTTTCTTCTGAGATTGTATCATTACTGCTTTGTATTATAAGCCCAGAAACTGGACAGGGAGAAAGAAAAGAAAAATCGTACTTAGTTACCGGAAGAGAAAGAGCAATAAAACCCACTATCTCAGGGCGGCGCATTGTTAGCTGCATAGCCACCCATGCTCCAAAAGAAAAACCAGCGATCCAAATTGGAACATTGCTAGGATTATGTTCCTGAAGCCAATCAATGGCTACCGCAGCGTCAGTTAATTCTCCTATACCCTTATCAAAAGTTCCGGTAGATTTTCCCACACCACGAAAGTTAATCTTCAATGCAGAAAAATTGTTATCGATAAAAGACGTATATGTACTATGTACAATTTTACTATCCATATTACCACCATATTGAGGATGATGATGTAAAACCAGCACAACCGGCGCGTTGGCATCTTTGCTTTGGTGGTATTCACCTTCTATCTTTCTTGTTGCATTATTCAAAAAAACTTCAACCATGGTAACCCCTAATAAGAACCCGCTTGACAGGTATTAATGACGTGAGTTATTAATTATGTATTAATTTCGCTGTTTTTGCAATAAATTTTTTATCGTGTTAAAGCTAACGTACATAGTTATGGCTATAGTTGATGGTAAACTTATTTAAGTGACAGATGAGTCCATTCTCTTTAGAAAATAGTGGTTGCGTATATGCTGATTACAATGCAACTGCTCCAATTAGTGAAAATGTAAAAAAAAGTATATTTGAGGTCTTGTTAAAACAAACGCTCAATCCATCATCACTACATAAAAGAGGACAAGAAGCGAGGAAGATTCTTCAGGATGCAAGAGATAACGTACGTGGTGCTATTGGCGTCTCAAGTGATAAAGAAATAGTTTTCACGTCTGGTGCAACCGAAGCGAATAACCTTGTTATGAGAGGAATAGCAGGCTACCTGCATGTAATTTCAGCTATAGAGCATCCTTCAATTCTTAATTCTGCATGTAATCCATACATAATACCCGTTAATCAGGAGGGCATTGTTGACTTTTTAGAGCTAGAAAAAATTCTAAGCGAACTTAAAGGAAACAAAGCAATAGTTTCAGTTATGATGGCAAATAACGAAACCGGAGTTATTCAACCTATTGAGGAAATAGCTGAAATAGCCCACAAATTTGGAGCAATTTGCCACACTGACACTGCTCAAAGTGTTGGGAAAATTAAAGTTAATATGGAAGATTTAGGAGTGGATTTACTCACTTTATCCGCCCATAAATTTGGCGGTGTAGCAGGCAGTGGAGTTTTAATATTCAATAAAGAACTTGCGATAGAACCTATTATAATAGGTGGTGGACAAGAGAAGGGATTTCGTGGTGGTACGGAAAATATTGTTGCGATTGCAGGCCTTTCTGCTGCACTGCAAAATATTCCAGATCTTCTATCAAAAATGGATGAAGTAAAGGAGCTACGCGATCAATTAGAGTGTGAATTATTAAATCTTGTCAGTGACATAAGAATCTTCGGTAAAAACTCTAAGAGGCTGCCAAACACAAGTTTTATTTATATGCCAGGAGTAAAGAGTGATGTGCAGCTCATGCATTTTGACTTGAATTATATTGCAGTTAGTAATGGCTCCGCATGTTCTTCTGGAAAAGTTGAGCCTTCCCATGTTTTGCTTGCAATGGGGGCAACAAAAGAGCAAACAGAGTGTTCAATTAGAATCAGTATAGGTCCAGAAACTAAACCACAAGACATAAAAAAAATAGTGGATTGTTGGTATAATATCTACAAGCAGAACTCCTTGGTATAGATAATACGTGATATCATGCAGGGAGCTATAAATTAGATGTAAAAAATTCCTTTACAAGTTTCGCCAGCCCCCTTATCATAACAGTGAAGCTGTTTATTTATCTTCGCAATCTGTGCAGGTTAATGACAAAAAACTTAGGGTATTTGGCGTCTCATGTTTAATTTTTCGCACTACGTGCATCGCATGTCTTTAAAAATTTTTAGGTTTTTACCTATATAAGCCGAAACGCGCTTACAAAGCGTTTAAGACAGCAAAAAACGTCAAATTGACAAGGGAGAATTTGAATGCTAGCTACTACGGGGTTTCTTTGCCTTTTTTCCTGCTTAGTAAATTTCTTAAACACTTGCGGTGTAGGTTAGTTGCAAGTTAAAAGCAGCTAAATCGCTCTTAATCAAGCGTTTTAGAATAAAAAAAACGCCGATATTTTAGTACATAGTAAATAGCCAACCACCACGGGGCTTCTTTTGCCTTTTTTTTATTTAGTAAATTTCTTAAATATTTATGGCTAAAGCAATTTAAGAGACCGAAAATGGTGTCATTTCAGTGCCCCTGTAATGTCATCCCAGTGCCCTGACTACTTGGATCCAGGAATTTTATTAAGTTGGTGAGCATAAAAATAACTGTTTTACGTTAAAATACAATGTTTTGATGATTATGGAAAGGCTGGATTCCAGTGCCAAGCACTGGAATGACATCCTCCCTTATGGAAATTGCTCTCAAATCACAATGTTCGTACAGCTATGGAATGAATCGCGGTATGACGGTTATCAGTAAACATGAATTACTTTAGCTATGCAATCAGGCTTCCTAAAAACACTTTGTAGCCAATCAATTCTTGAGTATAAAAAGAATTCCTTTAATAATAAGGTATGCTAATCAGGAATTTAATAAAACAAGCAGCTCAAGTAGGAAGCAGTGAAAATGCAATACGGTATGTCGAATATCTCTATCAATTTGAGAAGTTTAGAAACACATTAAACCTCACTTTATCACTAATAAAGCAAAACAGGCTCTCATTTGAAATATACCAAGAGGGATTAGTGGATATGGAAGAGGGAGTGTGTAAGACAATCAGGTCTTCCAGTGTAAATAGATATGTTATTGTACTGAGGAAGTCAAACCCATACATTATAGTGCATGAACTTTCACACATGGTTGAAAATGAACTGAACTTAAGTTTGGAACAGGAATTTCTCCATAAAGTTTACCAGGATATTGAGCAGAACCTAAAGCAAGCAAATATTCTTGTGCAGAAAATTATCGGCCAAGTTATATTTAAGGAGATACAGGCTTATCAAACTGCAAAATCACGTGCATCTGAATTATTTGCACGCTATTTTGAGCTATTTGCTTGGGCGCAGGAGGTTTACCCTAAAGATAAAGAATACTTAATCCGCACTCAAGACTTAAACAAAGTGTTCCTTGCTACTGGCCAATGGAAAAAGAGCTACCTTGATTCACAAATGATGGAGAGAATAGATAAGGAAATCAAGGAATACAGCAATAAAACTGCCACTAAAGACGTAACCAAAGTGCAAAGCAGTTGGACTAATAAATTTTCTCCTGGGGGCAAAAAAATTAGCTCTATATTTGGAGATGATGATTAGCTTATAGTGCAGGTTTTCCTACGTCATGCCGCCGCGAACCGTCATACCGCGATTCATTCTTTTGGTGTACGAACATTGCAATTTGCAGGTAATTTGAGTAGTAGATGGTGTCATTCCAGTGCTTGACACTGGAATCCAGGAATTTGGATTGGGCACTAAGTTGGTGAGCATAAAAGTGGCTGATCTTATGTTAAAACACAACGTTCTTGATGAGATTACGGCAAGGCTGGATTCCAGTGTCAAGCACTGGAATGACACCATTTGCTGTGCAGTTTACCTTTAAGAATGAATGTTCGTACAGTTGTGCGCGGTATCTCATCAGCTAACACGTAGCGGAATGACGGTTGTCGGTAAATCTTTTAGCTATAGAAGTTAACTTTGCAGTTAACTTCTACAGCGTTTCAAAGTATAGTTTTGGTAATACAGTAACTAAATATACATGAAAACCATTTTAGCTGTTGAAACAAGCTGCGACGAAACTGCAGTAGCGATTGTAAATAGTGACAAGCAAGTCCTTGCTCACAAGATTCTTTCTCAAGTAGAACACAAAAAACGCGGTGGGGTGATTCCTGAGATAGCTTCACGTGCTCATATGGAACATTTAAGTGGCCTGATAAAAAGCGCTGTAAAAAAATCTAACCTTAACTTTTGTGACCTCAATGCAATTGCAGCAACATCAGGACCAGGACTCATAGGTGGATTAATAGTTGGTACAATGATGGCTAAAGCAATTGCGCATGTAGCACAAAAACCATTCATTGCAGTGAATCACTTAGAAGCGCATGCATTGGTTATTAGGTTACTGCATGAGGTAAAATTTCCATTTTTAGTCCTATTAATATCAGGTGGTCACTGTCAATTTTTAATTGCACAGGATGTAGGCAAATACGTTAAACTTGGAGAAACGCTCGATGACTCGTTAGGAGAAGCATTTGATAAAGTTGCTAAGATGCTGGGTTTAAGCTACCCAGGAGGCCCATTAATTGAAAAGTTGGCTAAAAAAGGCAATGGCACAAGATTCAAACTGCCAAGGGCAATGATAAAACGTTCTGGATGTAACTTTTCGTTTTCTGGGATTAAAACAGCAGTAAAAAACTTAGTACAAGAACTTAAAATGAGCGAGCAAGATGTGTGTGATGTATGTGCTTCGTTTCAAGAGTGTATTAGTGACATACTGCTGGACAGGGTTAGTAATGCGATTATTATGGCCGAATCTTTAAATATCAAAATCAATGACTTTGTGATTACCGGCGGAGTTGCAGCAAATAATTTCTTGAGAGAAAAATTAAAACAACACATAAACTTAAACATATTTTTTCCTCCCAACAACCTATGTACAGATAATGCAATAATGGTTGGATGGGCAGGAATTGAAATGTTACAGAAAAGCTATATAGATTCTCTCAATTTTGCACCAAGACCTAAGTGGGAGTTAGAGAGTTATTAAAAGCTCTCAATTCTGAATTATAGCTAAAGTGACTTAGGTTCTCTAATTGCACATAAGTCAACAATAATTTTCACACAAATCAAAACAGCATATCTTCTCCATAATCCTTGGTAATTCCACGTAAGTTAAAAGTAGCATATGGTTCTCTCCGCGGTCTGAGATGACAATAAACTTGTCAAGCCGCATTATACTTGTTAGGCGGAAGTGGACGGCAACATATTTACCACGAAGTCTAACTAAGTTCTTGCTTGTCCCTTCCATCGGCATTGCTATCTTTATTTTCAATAAAATTATTGTCCTATGCTCTTTTGATGTTTATTGATAATAAAATTCTGTTTTATCAACCAACATCCTATGCATAATTACAGCTAATTTTCTTGCTACTGCTACAATTGCTTTTTTCATTCCTTTTTTCTTCGCAACCCCAGTTTTTTAATTTAAATGTCCTCTTGGTAACTGTAAGCATTGTTTGTGCAGCTTCATATAACATACTTCTACATTCCGCTGGTCCCATTTTTGATATGCTGCCATGCCGATCAACTTCTCCAGAAGAATATTGCCTTGGTGTCAACCCTATATATGCTCCAACTGTATCAGATTTCTCAAACCTATGTGGGTTATCAATTGCAGCTTTATACGTCATTGCTACTATAATCCCCACTCCTGGAACAGTAGTTAACAATTTACAATCATCGTCTTTTTCACCTTGTTCTGAAAGCATTTTGTCAAGCTTTCTTAATGACTTTTCTATTGCTTCCAAACTACAAACTAACGCTTCAATTGAACTCCTACTGATTTCATCCAAATTATTTATTGCCTCTTGTATTCTTAAAGCGAAAGTTTCAAATTTTGATCCTTTACCGACCATGTATCTTCAACAACCCTCTTATTGTTCCAATAACCTGCTGTTTGCTACACATTAGCTGTCTTCTGCTTCCAAGCGCTATTTTAATTTGACAACTGATTTTACTAACACTTCTCATCATCTGCGCTATACCCCTCGCATCGTTTTTATCATTCTTATTGATTCTTGCAGACAACGCTGCTGCCATATGCCTTGCATCTACACAAATTACTGGTAATCCAAAACTCCTTAACTCTTTGCACATTGATATTGACAACTGTCCACTTTCTATTCCTATGGATTCGTATTTTTTGCCTTGGCTAATCTGCTATTGCCTTACTTTCGCTTGCAACAACTTCTTCCTTAACAACTTTTCCTTTCTCATCAACGATACTTATAAAAGTTTCTTTTAATGAGATCGCTATAATATTTCATGACCTACTGTAAAAGTTTAAATTATTTTTGAAGAACCAATTCATTGAATTTGTTACTTCGTGCTAAAATAATGGAGTATGTCTCTCCATCATTCAATAGCAATTACAGTATGTTTAGCTATAATTTGAAAAACAAAAATTCGTCATTCCGCTACTAGTTAGCGGGATCTAGAGATACCGCGGCGGCATGACGTAGGATTGCTGTCATCCCGCTGCTTGTTAGCGGCTAAGAGATACTGTGAATAAATCACGGTATGACGGTTAAGTATCCCGCTACGTGTTAGCGGCTGAGATAACGCGAATAAATCGCGGGATGACGTGTTGCTTGGGTCAGCTATAGAAGCAAAACTCATCATTTTGAAAGAGGAGGAGATTTTTCCGGACCCTCAGCGGAGATTGATTTTGGATCTGATAATTCTGTATTTACCTTGATTGGCTCTAATGGAGTTTTCTGCTCTTCTGGTTTATCGTCTGGAATTGGAACAGGCCAATCCATAATGTTTTGCGGTATAACTTCTGCTTCTTTAGCTTCTTTTTGACCTGTTGAAGATGATGCATCAACGCCTGCATTTTTGGTAACTTCTTGTTTTAGTTGTTTATTTTCTTCTTGCAGTTGCTTTAAATTTTTCTTTAACTCGTCAATCTCTCTTATTTTTTGTTTTAATTGTTCAGATATAGTTAGTTTGTCTCTAGTCAATTTTTTGTTTTCTTGTCTTAACCCACTAGCTATTCTGCTTGAGTTGTTGTTTACAGCTTGTATACCTTGGTCTTGCTGCTGCATGCTTGTTCCTCTACTTTCATATTCAACTTCAGTTTGAGTTGCCTGACCTTTTTCCTGCTGTAATATGTTCTGCAGTTGCTCTAGACTCTCTTTGACAGATGCCAGCTCTTCCTGTGTACACGTTAACATCCCTTCCTTTTCCTTAAGTTGATATTGAAGTTTTTCTATTTCCCTCTTCGTATTTTCTTCGCTTAGCTCATCTGCAAGTGATTTTCCAGGTTCAAGTTGTCGAATTTCCCTCTCTAAATCTTCCTTTTCTCTCTGTAATTCATTTAATTCTTTAGACAATTGGTTCGCCGTTTCAGCCAATGTATTGTTTTCCTTTTTTGTTTCCATTAACTGTTCTGCCAACTGCTTTTTATGATCATCGTTTAAACCTTCCACTATTTTCTTCAGGTCATTCTCCAAATTTGCATTCTTTTCCTTTAGTACAGTTAAATTAGCTTCACTTTGCTTCAATTTTCTCTGTAATTCTTTATTTGCCTCATTTGTTTCACCTTCCTTATCTTTCAACTGATCATTTAAGTTCTTTATTACATCATTTTTATCCTGTAGTTCTTCCTCTTGTTCCTTTATTCTTTGACCTCTTTCAAATATCGCTCGCTGTTGTTCATTGACTTTATCTCTCAAGGAGTCACGTTCTAATCTTAGATCCTCAAGCTGCTTTGCCTGCGCTGCAAAATGTTGAGCAAATGTTTCTTTTCCTTCCTTTAATTCCTCAATTTCGTTTATAATTTCATCTACTTCATCTTTTAATCCTTCTTGCTCATACTCTTCTTCATCACCAGACATATCATCCTCAAATATTTCATCTTCATCACTAAATTCACTGCTGGTGGATATAGAACTTCTACGTGAAGAAGGTGTGCTAGGAGAGGAATACCCCACTGCCATTAAGTTAAGGAAAAAGTGTTAGAATGTATTATAAA
>NZ_QESS01000021.1:0-11447 GCF_009012935.1 Wolbachia endosymbiont of Nasonia oneida
CGCTCAACAAACCAGAACTGCCATATTTGAATACATAGAAATCTTTTATAACAAATAACGTAGACATTCTACTATTAACTATTGCATTCCTGCACAATTTATTCTCATGATAAAAACGTCTTAACTTTCTCTCTACTTTTTCTGGGTAAGGTCAAATAGAGAATTTTACAAAAATCTATTTTTAACTTACAATCAATTATTACAATTTTAAACCTACAACTTATGTACAACAGACTTATAATCAAATCTTTTTCAGTATTATGCATCTGTTTACTTGCTTTATACATAACACTGCCAAATTTCTTTGATAATAAGCTTTTTATTTCGAAAAAAAGAATAAACTTAGGTCTTGACCTGAAAGGAGGGGCATCTTTGCTTTTAAACATAGACTTAGACTTCTATTTTAAGGAAAAGCTAAGCATGCTAGCTAACGAAATAAAAGAGACATTGCTAACAAAAAATATTGAATCTAACGTACAAAATAGCGTTATAACTTTAAATAATATTGATGATTATAAAAAAGCATCTGTGTTGATTAATGCGATAAATCCAAATTTAGAACTAAATAGAAAAGATTCTTCGATTCTCATTTCGTATAAACCCCATTATAAAAATTCTTTGATCAGTGAAGTAGCTGCAGAATCAATAAACAATGTCCAGCGCCGTTTGGACAAACTTGGCACAAAGGAAGTCAGCGTTCAAAAACAAGGGCAGAATAAAATATTAGTGCAGGTGCCTGGAGTAGAAGATACCAAGCAGATAAAATCTCTGCTTGGCAAAACTGCTAAGCTAGCTTTTCATTTGGCAAACACTAACATAGCCAAGGTGCAGGATATAGACCATGAAACCACTGTCATGCTCAAGGATTCTTTAGGTAATTCTTATCCAATATTCCGCAAAACTGAAATAGGTGGTGATTCGCTGGTTAACGCATCAGTTAGATTTGGTCACTTAGGTAAACCAACAGTGCATTTTAAATTTGACAGCATAGCGAGTAAAAGATTCGCAAAAATCACTAAAGAAAATGTGGGAAAACCTTTTGCAATTGTTCTGGATAACACAGTCTTAACAGTACCTACAATACGTGAGCCAATTTTAAATGGAGAGGGAGAAATTAGCGGTAATTTCACTGAAAAACAAGCAAGCGAACTTGCAATACTTTTAAAATCTGGAGCACTGCCAGCACCACTTAAAATAATTGAAGAAAAAAACATTGGCCCAAGTCTTGGAGAAGAATCAATAAAGGCAGGGGAAATGGCAGCAACAATCTCTATTATAGCCGTGGCTTTATTTATAATCATCACTTACGGCAAATTAGGTGTATTGGCCTCTGTTGCACTTTTTTCTAATGTAGTTCTTATATTATCAATTCTCACTCTGCTTGAAGCAACTCTAACTTTACCTGGAATTGCCGGTATTGCACTCACTGTCGGTATGGCGGTGGATGCAAATGTTTTAATATTTGAGCGAATTCGTGAGGAAATCAAATCTGGCAAGAGAGTGGAACGTGCTATTGAAGAAGGGTTTAAAAACGCTATAAAGACAATACTGGATTCAAATATCACTACATTAATTGCTGCAGGAATAATGTTCATTATTGGCAGTGGAGCAATAAGAGGCTTTTCTGTCACTCTATCAATAGGAATTTTATGTTCGATGTTTTCTGCAATCACAGTCACAAAACTCCTGATAGAGTTGTGTATGAACCCGAAGGAACTAGTGCTTTGTTAGTCAACTACCTTCATTCCCACAACGTTATATCCTGAATCAACGTGCAAAATTTCTCCAGTAGTGCCACTACTTAAGTCGCTTAATAAGTATAACGCTGCCTTGCCAACATCCTCTATTGTAACATTGCGTCTGAGCGGAGAATTATTTCTATTCCATTCTGATATGGAGTGAAAATCGCTTATTCCAGAAGATGCTAAAGTTCTGATTGGACCAGCGGAAATTGCATTTACTCTGATATTTTGTGGCCCGAGATCACATGCTATATATTTTACACTTGCTTCAAGTGCCGCTTTACATAAACCCATAACGTTATAATTTGGCATAACTTTTTCAGCGCCATAATAAGATAAAGTAAGCAAACTACCACCACCTGACATCATTTTTTCAGCTCTTTGTGCTAAAGCAGTGAAAGAATAGCACGATATATGCATTGCATTGAGGAAGTTATCCAGTGAAGTATTGACATATTTACCATCTAACTCATTTTTATCGGAGAATGCTATTGCATGCACCAAAAAGTCAAGAGTACCCCATTTTTTCTCTATTATTTCGAAAGCGTTATCTATGATTTTTTCATTTGAAACGTCGCAGTGTAATATTAGCTCCACATTTAGTTCATCTGCTATTGGTGATAGTTTTTCTTTTATTATTTCATTCTGGTAGGTGATTGCAAGTTCTGCTCCGTGCTCTGAGAGAGTTTTTGCTATACCGTATGCTATTGATCTCTTATTTATTATTCCGGTTATTAATCCCTTTTTGCCTTGTAATAGACTTGTCGTCATAGAACTATCTGTTTTTTTATAATTTGGAATATTAACTAGGTAAAGTCAAGATATCACTATGTTTTAAAATATTTTTTGCAGTAACTTGAAGTCTATAAACAGTAATCTTGATTCTTCTACAACAAAGCCATCCCGTATGACATTTTGTCTATACCTAATTAAGCATATCAATAAGTAAGTAAATCTTAATATAATCTTATTATACTTATAAATACGCTGTATAGAATGAAAGTATGGATGATTTCATAACTGCAAGAAGAAAAGATGATGCTGTGGTATCTGTTTGTCAGGATAATAAGAAAAAAAACGTGTTAATTTTAGGGCTCAATCAAGCCGCAAGGAATTTGTTAAAATACGAGGAAGGGAATTTACTTAATAAGCCGTTAATCAATATTTTAAGTGCAAGAGCAGCTGACGACATGAAGAATTATTTAGAGTATACCGAAAATGGGCACGATTTACTTGATATATTACCTAAAGTGATAGATTTTTCCTTAACTGATGCTAAAGGAGAAGATATCAGGACAAAAGTAAAAGTTTTCCGCACTGCACAATTTGCCAGTAATAAAATAAATTATGAGCTATTAATACGTGATATCAGTTTGTCCCATAAACTAGGAATCTTTAGAGATAAATATCTAATGGGTAAAAAATATAAAAACCATGACTTATTCGATATACCGGGCAATGAGTCCACTATTCTAGAGTTATACGTTATATTAAATTTTGCCTTTCAACATCAAATTAATGCAGCTATAGGAGTGATTGGCTTAAATAGTAGCTGTAGTGAGACAAATAATGCACTGAAAGTTATCATAGAACATTTTTATAAAAATTGCCGTAGTGATGATTTTCTAGGGTATATTGATGAGAATAAAGTGCTTTTTGTTTTGATTAACTGCGATGTAAAAAGTATATCTAAAATAATTAATCGTATACATTCTGCCATTAATAAGCAGTTATTAAAGCGAAAATTACCAAGTGTATCAATAATTTATGGGAATATAGCTCAAAAACAGGCAGCAAAATCTACCAGCGGTGCCTTCTGAAAAGTTGTTTTTTATTTATATTGAGTTTAAACTTAAATTTTTATAAAGATTTAAGTTTATTTATGAAGTTAAAGTACTACCTGGTAGCACTGCTTTCATCATTGTTTTTGCAGAATAGTGCTAGCTCTAAAACAATTTTGGATAAGGAAATATTTTATGCAGAACTAGACGGAAAAATAGATTTGAGATTCGGCTACGCCTTCAACATAGATTCTTTCAATGCTAAGCCTAAGGATAAAACTTCAAGTTATTCATACTTGCGCTTTCTTTATTTACAGCAAGTTTATCCAAATACTCAAATGGGGGTTAATGTTAAGGCAGGGGTTTCTGGTATTGCAAACCTAAAAGCGTTAGACATAGAAAAGTTAGACATGGAGGAATGGTATTTTATCATAAAAAACCAGGAACTTGGATCAATTGAATATGGTAAAAGAAGTTTAGTTGGTCAGAGCATGTTAATTAACACTTCAAAAATTTATGCAGCTGCTGGAGGAGTAAATGGTCATTGGACAAACTATGCAAATTTGCGCGGTGATCATAAAAAAGATGGTGACCCTGGATATGATCAAGACAAGGTGTTCTGGGTCAAGCCCAATATTTATAGCGATTATAATGAACTCGAACTAGGGTTAAAACAATCATCAATTAACTACATCTCCCCTGAAATCTATAACTTTCAACTCGGATTCAGTTATGTTCCAGGAAAAAATAACTTACAGTACAGCAATTTAATTGCTGCTGGCCTTTCCTATAAAAACAGCTTGTCAGATGATATAGGTTTTACTACAGCTTTGACTGGTGAATTTGCAAGAGAAAATTTAACTGATTGCTCAGATGGGACTTCTAAAAATTATGAATGCCGCAATCAATTACTACACTGGAATTTTGGTTTGAAGCTAAAATTGTTCGATCTTGATTGCATTTTTTCGTATGGTAATGGTGGTAAATCTGGTGAGAAGCGTAATCCTGAAATAAATAATACGTATTATATGAATGCAGGTATCGCTTACCATTCTGATTCTTACAAATCAAGCTTAACATATTTTAGTAGTGGTAGGGATATTGCAGGCGAAGGTACAAACGAGTTAACATCATATGCTTTAAGTCTTGAAAATTCTCTTTTTTTAGGTACTTCATACTATTTCGATATTGTAAAGTTTAGTACAAAAGAGCCTAAAATAGAAAATAACAACTCTGGTTATGTGTTCTTGGCTGGACTGAAATTAAGTTTTTAATATTGCCTCCTTCCAACACTCTTTTCTGTCATCCAAGGTAACCGTTCACAGATTTCCACTTAATTTTTCAATCTCACTCATGGAGAGGCCAGTAAACTGACCTTACCCAGAAAAAGTGGAGAGAAAGAAAAGAGTTTTTTCGGGTAAAATAAAATTTTGGAGGATTAGAAATGGTAAGAGAATATACGGCAGAATTCAAATTGGAAGCTGTTAAACTGGCAAATGAACAAAGAAAGGCAGGTCAAACAATTACAAAAATAGCAAGAGATCTAGGAATAAGGGATAGTGTATTAGGAAAATGGATGAAGAAATATAACGAAAAAAAGTCGGCAGCAGATGCATTTCCAGGTAGAGGTAACATGGCTCCTTACGACAAAGAGAGGTTTGATTTACAAAGCAAGAGTAACAAGGGAAAGAGACATTAAAAAAAAAGCCCTGGCCAGTCAAAAAGAGTAAAATATTTTTTTATATAGTAACTGCTATAAAGTACAGGAATTATGTAGGATTTTCTGCTAGTGGCTACTATAAGTGGACCACAAGAAAAATAAGCAGTAGAGAATCAGCAAATAAAGAGTTATTAGCAGATATTCAAAAAATATATCAAGCTTCTAAATGTAGATATGGAGCTCCTAAAATTCATGCTGAATTGAAGGCTTTGGGTAAAAGTTGCAATTTGAAAACGGTGCAAAGTATTATGCAGAAAAATGACATCAGGGCTATACTGAGAAGAAAGTTTAAAATTAAAAAACAACAAACAGATAATAGAGCTGTAGCTCCCAATATACTAGATCAAAACTTTATTGTTGATCAACCAAATAAAGTATGGGATTACTTACATCAAAACCAAGGAGGGATGGCTATATTTGGCAGCAATAATTCTCACGTATGGTAGTTAATGAGTAGTGCAATAAATAAACAATTGGTTATGAACTCTTTATTAATGGCCATTAATAGGCGTAAACCTGTTAAAAATCTACTGCTGCACAGTGACCAAGGTTCACAATATACTGCGCAAGAGTATCAATATCTCTTAGCTGTAAAGAATATAGATGAGTAATAAAGGCTGTTGTTACGACAATTCTGTTGCAGAAAGCTTCTTTAGCTCATTGAAAAGAGAAATACTTATTGATACTTCACAACACTCTGCTCAACAAACTAGAACTGCAATATTTGAATACATAGAAATTTTTTATAACAAACAACGTCACTATTAACTATTGCATTCCAGAACAATTTGATGCATCATTCTTTTTGTAAAAAACATTCCAAACTTTCTCTCCACTTTTTCTGGGTAAGGTCACTGACTCAATACCCAGTCAATATCCTTTCCACCAGTTCTTTTACTGCCGGTACGTAGCCATTCTCATAAAATGGATCTTGCTTAAATTTGTACACATTGTGCCCGGAAAACATGAGTTCGTTCTCAATATCACCATCGTGTATAACGTTTTGCAGTGTTTTTTGTATGCAAAAACTACGCGGATCTGGCTTTCGTCCTGTTGAATGGTCACCATGATCTTTCCAATTGCTAAACAAACAATGACTTAAGCATCCCATACAATTGATTTGATCTTCTCTTATTTGTTTAAATTTATCTGGCGTCACAAAAATAACAGTTGAATCTGGGGTTTTCATTGCTTCTGTGTACCCTGCTTTAGTCCATGTATTTGCCAGCTCTTTGTCTTTTGCAGTAAGGTAGATCTTCCTACCTCTGCTACCCATTGCAAATTCACTATTGAATTCCTCGCTGGCATTTTCTGAAAAATTTACTTGATGTAATTTTCGTTCCTGTAACTCACGTATAAAATTATTCCTCACCGCAGATGAATAAAACCCTGTTGGACTGAATTTATTTAAAAATACATCACCTTCTTCTAAAGTGAGTAGCTTCTTTTTCCACTCTGCAGAAATTGGGCTTTCTTTCGTCAAAAGTGGACGAGTGCCAAACTGAAAAGCTATTGGTCCAATTTGCAGATTGTCAAACCAATGTTCCCAATCTTTCAAATGCCACACTCCTCCTGCCATAACAATTGGTGTTTCTGAGAGACCGATCTCGTTCATGAAAGATCTAAGCTCTGCAACTCTTTCAAATGGAGCCTGTGGTAGCTCTGGGTCTTCACTGTTACTCAGTCCATTGTGCCCTCCAGCAAGCCATGGATCTTCATACACTACTCCACCAAGCAAATAGGAAGATATTCTTTGGTAAGCACGCTTCCATAATGCTTTAAAAGCACGCACCGATGAGATAATAGGGTAATAATAAACCTGATATTTAGCTGCAATTTCTCCAAGCCTATAAGGCATACCAGCACCGCAGGTAATACCATGAATCAAACCTTTCGCTCCTTCTAATATGCCATGAAGCACGCGTTCTGCTGCTCCCATCTCCCAAAGTACATTCATGTGTATTCTTCCATGACCTTTTGATATTTCATTTGCTATTCTTGCCTGACTAATTCCAGCTTCAATACTATACTCAATCAATTCACTATGCTTTTCATTTCTTGTTTTGCCTTTATAAATTAGTGGCACTAACTCGCCATTATCATCAATAAGCTTAGCATTTGCACCAGAAAATGTACCCACAGCATCTGCTGCAGCAAATGCTCCGCTTGATCTTCCATCACTAACTGCAATGCCTTTGCCGCCCTCGATGATTGGCCACACTTCCTTTCCTGAAATTACTATCTTTTTTATCTTATTTTTCAAAACTTCCTCGCAATCTTTCACTCTATTTTACTTAATTACTAAAAAAATGATAGCTGTTTATTTTTTCTTGTATCATTAAAGCTTCTATAGCTACTCATGCTGTTGTAGTTTGAGAGCAGTTCCCATCGGAAGGGTGTCATTCCAGTGCTTGACACTGGAATGGCTTTGTTGCATCGCTACTTATGAAAGGCTAACTATAGTTAGGATTATAAGCAACCTATTGAAAATCTTGTTTTTTTGCAATCAATCTGATCAAATTTAAGAATAGTAATTTGTTATTTATATTAATAAATTTAATTCTATTGAAAATAGCTAAAGCATTGAAATTCTTGAATTTTAGCCGGATTGGTAAATGGTAGTGAAATTTCTTTTACTCAAATTTAGGTATTCATTGACCGTTCTTGTTATAAATACCAGAATAATAAGCTACTGATATTCCCTATCTTTTTTATCTTTAATCCATCATAGCTAGCGATGCAACAAAGCCCACTGGAATCCAGTTTTTGATCAAAAATGTTGCTATAGTGCACAATCAATTTTCCTGGATCCCAGTGTCTGGGCACTGGGATGACACCATAGGGGGCTACTTGGATGACAGGGGAGGGAGGCTGCTGGGATCCTGACAACCGTCATCCCGCTGCTTGTTAGCGGGATCTAGAGATACCGCGGCGGTATGACGTAGAGCTACGTGTTTAGGTTTAATGAATCCACTATATCTTTTACTTGAGAAAAAACATACTCTTTGCTTACACTGGTATCGATAATAAAGTCACTCATCTTCCTTTTCTCCTCAATAGATAACTGAACATCGGAGATTAGATTAAGCTTTTCTTTATCTATGTTGCGTTCGTTAAGTCTTTGAGCTTGCACAACGCTATCTGCATGAACAAAAACAATAAGGTCGCAATATAAATAAAATTTTGTTTCTAATAGAAGTGGCACATCTAAAACTAAAAGTTTTCTATCGATCTTTTTTTCCTTGGCAATAAAAAATTCTAATTCACGCAGCACAGCAGAGTGAACCAAAGATTGAAATTGTTTCCAATTTTCATCGTAGGCTAAGAAATATTTAGACAGTACTGTTCTATCTATTTCACCATTTACTACCACTCCAGGAAAATTTTTCTCTGCATAACTTATTATGCTTTTATCCACTTTATAAAGTTGGTGTACAACAGAATCAGCATCAAATACAACAGCACCAAACTCTTGAAAGCAATTAGCTACAAAGCTCTTTCCTACCCCAATTCCGCCTGTTAGACCTATAATCATATAACAAAAACACATTAGACTTCTTTTGAAACTATAGCTAAGGTTTCTCTATATATATTAACTAGATTTTCTAGATCCCAGTGTCAAGCACATAACTATACGAACATTGCAATTTGTAGGTGGTGTCATTCCAGTCTGGAATCCAGCTTTTATGTTGTATAGTGCACAATCAATTTTCCTGGATCGAAGTAGTCAAGGCACTGGGATGACACCCTACTTAACCGTCATACCGCCGCGGTATCTCTTAGCCGCTAACACGTAGCAACTGTTCTCCCTTGTCATACCGTCACTTGGCCGCTAACACGTAGCGGGATGACGATTGTCGATAAATCTAAGTTACTTTAGCAACAGTTATTCTCCACTAAATTACTCTGAATTTTGGTTATATTATTTGCGGATTTCACTGCTGAAATCTCAAATTTTGAGCTTGTGTTCAAAAATGATTCAACTGACCTGCCAAAAAAATCATATCTCCATCCCTTGAATAATTTATCTGTCTGTCCAGATATTGACCCGGTTAACTCATCTTTTGAAGAAACTAATTTCCTTGATATGTTACTTTCTTTACATTTACTATCTAAAATAATTGAGAGTATATCAAGTACAGATTTGTCATAATTACTCGATAAGGTGTTGTTTTGCTGCATCCAATTTCTCTCATTTTCATTAAAAATATTCACAAACTCTAGTAAATCTGCATCTTTTATATTTTTTGCATTCCTCTTGAGATCATCTAAAATTTCATCAACATGCTCTATATTTTTTTCAATAAAATCAGCTATTACAGCATTATTGATTATTTTATTACGGTTCATATTATAGCGCTGTGCTAAGGTTTCTTGCCACTCACTAACTGCTTTAACAGTTAGTATCAATCTTGGATTTACTTCATAATTAAATTTAATCCTCTTCCATGCATCTTTTGGGCTATGTAAATACTTATTTATATCAACTATTGATTCCATCTCTTCTTGAAACCAACCCATCCTATTATTTTCTTCAAGTTTATTGCACAATATTTGGTATAGGTCATATAGGTGTACCACGTCGTTTACTGCATAATCTAACTGATCTTCGGACAACGGACGCCTTAACCAATCTGAATTTTTAGCTTTAATTTTATCCAGTGCTATTCCTTGATATTGCTCCACTACTTTTGAGTAACCAATAAAGTCATGATAATAATGACAAAACATAGCAGCAACTTGGGTATCAAAAATGGGAGTGGGAATACATTTAAACACAGTGAGTAAGGATTCTATATCCTGCCGGCAGCTATGAAACACTTTGGTTATCCCCTGATTTAGCATTATTTTCTTAATGAATGATAAATCAATTTCTGGCACTAGTGCGTCTACAATAAAACTCTTCTCTCCGTAAGAAATTTGAATTAACGATAATTTTGGGTAGTAGATTAAATTATTTCTAATGAACTCCGTGTCAACTGCTATAAATTTTGGCTTTTTTGCTATCAACCCCTCACCTATGTCCTCCAGCTCCGACGTTGTATTAATTAACATATGTTTTTTATTCAGTGATTCTATTTTACTACTTATATTAAATTTTGCAATTAGAGTCACTACGAAATTAGTAATGGAGCTTGCTAGTTACTTATAATATTATAAAGTGTTTGTTATGTAGTGGTGAAGTGTTATGGTAGATTTTATAGACCTTTTTCAAGGAAGTAAAGATTTTACGATGTGCATGCACAACGGTTCAGGGGATGCAATATATAATCGATGTATATCTGCTGTAAGAATGGACCCGCCATGTATGCATGGTGAATCTATTCAAGGTTTGTTTGAAAGTTCGTTTGAACAAGGTGTTGTGACTGTTAGAGTGAACTTAGACTTAGAAACTTTAAATGTAGTGGTATATAAATCTCCTCCAACTTCTGATAAGCTTGACGCATTTTCACTAGCATATCAAATAGACAGATATCACATAGATGAGAATACTATAGTTTTTGATGAGAAAGTAAATACAATAAAATTTGATATATCAAATCCTTTAAAACATAAATTTATTACATTTGAGATTTTTAAAAGATAAATTATAATTCTGGTTCATTTATAAAAGGCTAGACTTAACGTGCCAGGCAGGAATTAACTGAAAGAAAAATTGAAGTAGCAAGAATTGATCTAGTTTGATATTACTAATATAGTAAATCTCTGGATATATAATAAGAACTAGATTCCAGCGTCACGCGCTGGAATGACAGGGCTATAGGTATCATCCAAGTAGCCTCTTTCTTGTCATCCCAGTGTCCTGACACTGGTTTCCATCCAAAAGGGTGTCATTCCAGTCTGGAATCCAGATTGGACACTGAATTGGTGAGTGTAAAATTCTACGTCATACCGCCGCGGCGCTAACAAGAGATCCCGCTAACAAGCAGCGGGATGACGGTTGTCAGGCTAGCTGTCATCCGAGTAGCCTCCTTTTTTTGTCATCCCAGTGCCCAGACACTGGGATCCAGCCTTTCTGCAATCTCATCGAAAACGTTTTTCTATGCTAGTTTGCTTGTGAGCAAGCAAACTTTCCTGGATCCCAGTGTCTGGGCACTGGGATGACACCCTACTAGCGGAAGTTACTCTCAAATGTTTGTTCATGTTAGCCACAAACATTAAGAAATTTACCAAATGAAAAAAAAGGCAAAAGAAGCCCTGGGG
>NZ_QESS01000022.1:0-11321 GCF_009012935.1 Wolbachia endosymbiont of Nasonia oneida
ATGTTACCTCTACCTGGAAATGCATCTGCTGCCGACTTTTTTTCGTTGTGTTTCTTTATCCATTTTCCTAATAAACCACCCTTTATTCCTAAATCTCTTGCTATTTTTGTAATTGTTTGACCTACCTTTCTTTGTTCATTTGCCAGCTTAACAGCTTCCAATTTGAATTCTGCTGTATATTCTCTTACCATTTCTAATCCTCCAAAATTTTATTTTACCCAAAAAAACTCTTTTCTTTCTCTCCACTTTTTCTGGGTAAGGTCAGAAATTTAATGATCCAGGATATACTCCTTTGTTAAGGGAGATTGAGCATTTTCGAATATTTCTTGAGTGCTTCCAGACTCAACAATTCTGCCATTATGAAAGAAAATTACACTATCAGATAACTTTTTAGCTTGCTTCATTGAATGAGTCACCATAATTATAGTAAATCTTAATTTCAGCTCTTGTATAAGATTTTCGATTGCATTGGTTGCCATTGGATCAAGAGCAGAGCACGGTTCATCCATTAATAAAATAGTTGGCTTCACTGCAATTGCGCGAGCGATGCATAGCCTCTGTTGTTGGCCACCGGATAAATTGAGTGCGCTATCTTGCAATCTGTCCTTCAATTCTTCCCATAAACCAACCTTGGTTAAACTATTTTCCACCATCTCATTCAATTTTTGCTTATCCTTCGCCATACCATGCAATTTTGGCCCATAAGCAACATTATCATATATTGATTTTGGAAAAGGATTTGGCTTTTGAAATACCATACCAACTTTTGCTCTAAGTAGTACAACATCCATATCGCGTGAATATATATCACCCAGCCCATCGATATCTAATTCACCAACAGTTTTGCAACCTGGTACATAGTCATTCATACGATTAAAACAACGCAAAAATGTTGATTTACCGCACCCGGATGGTCCGATAAAAGTAGTAACTTTTCTTTTATAAATATTCAAATTTATATCGAATAAAACTTGCTTAGAGCCGTACCAGAGATTTAAATCTTTAACAGAGGCACGTGTATTGCTCATATCACATCCTGCATTGAATAGAGCCCCGGAATTTCTCTTTTATTTTCGTATAGCCATACTGCTGCTTGAACAGCTCCTCTAGCAAATGTTGTGCGATCAATTGCTTTGTGGTTTAGTTCTATCCGTTCATCAGAATTAACAAACATCACGCTGTGATCTCCTATTACTCCACCTCCACGAGATACTGCAAAACCTATTCCCCCCTTTTTCCTTATGTTTGAACCACTATGTAAATATTGATTGGACTGAAAATCCACTTTTGAAGCGTTAGCAATTGTTTTGCCAAGTTCTATAGCTGTTCCAGATGGTGAATCCTTTTTTAAGTTATGATGCATTTCCCAAATCTCAACGTCATATTCATTACCTAAAAGCTCAGCAGCTTTTTTTACCAATTTCAGCAACACATTAACCCCAACACTCATATTTGCTGACCATAATATTGGAACTTCAGCAGCATATTCTTTTAAATTGACACCTTCTATTCCAGTTGTGCCACTCACCAGCGGTGTTTTAAATTTTACAGCTGCTTTAAGGCAGTCTAACATACATTCTTTAGTTGTAAAATCTATTACAACGTCGGATAACTCAAATATGCCACTAATAGAACTTGTAACCTTGATTCCTAGATTGGCTATAATTGGTCCAATATCTGAATCTATGTACTTACTGCCTGAACGGGCAACAGCACCTGCTATTTCCACTTTGGTATTTGTAATTAATTCATTGAGTATTTTCTTGCCCATTTTGCCTAAGCAGCCTATTACTCCAACTCTGATTTTCATAAAGCTTATATTAGGCTTTTTTTGAAGTTTTGTCATCTTTATAAGCATAGCTTACTACAATTCAAAACTATTAAATCTCTTGTATAGCCTAAGCAGAAAAAAGGCAAAAGAAGCCCCGGTCAATATCTATCTTAAGAACTTGGCGTTAATGTCTATACGCTCGACAAGTAGCTGACCTTGGGGTTATAAATACCCATAATGTCATGATTCAAGAATATTACTTCTACTCATGCTTTCTCAAATTCATCAAGTAATATCATTTGATGTGCAGATTTTCTTGACAACTGGTCAGGTGAATGAATATAAATTTTGTCAATTGCACCTTCTGCTACTTTATCACGTAACGCATCTAAACCTTCACGTTCTAAAATCCACCCACTAAAACCATCGTCCTTAAATTCATGCCGATTCTAATAACTTATGTTTGTCTTCAGCAATTCTATGCTTGAGCTCTGCAATTTGGCTCTCTATTGTGTTGTTCCGCGCTTGGCCTTGATGAGACTCTTGCATACAAGGCTATTGTTGTCACTTTTTCCCACCTCCTTTTCGTTGTTTCTTTTTACCGCATACCTTAGTAACAGATCGTAAGCGTCTGATAGACGTTGATCTGCTAACTCATCAGGCTCATATCGGCAGGTCACAGTTAACGTTCTTTTTTTCATAGCCTTTCCTGTAAATATTTTTATGATAAGGGGAATGTCGAAGTTTGTCAAGCAATTTTTTTATAAAAAAATGAGATTGGTTAAGTTTTTAACTAATTTAAAAAAAGACAAAAGAAACCCTGCAATATAAGTTGTTTACTGTTCTCTCAAAAACTTGGCGTTCGGTTCTCTTGTAGATAAAATTTATAAAGACATGGAGTCTCTATATTACAAAAATTAAACATAACACGCCTAGTTTGTTACTGTGCTTTTGTCACTTAATACAAAGATTAGAGATAAATTTTAGGCTTAAAACACCCACAGTCCTGTGGTAAGAGAATCGGCAAAGGTTGTCAAGTAAGTTTTTTTCTTGGATGACTTCAATGCTCTATCAAAAATTTGTTATGCAAGAAGTATTGAGTACATACCAGGTTGCTCTGCCTTTTCCATGCTGAGTAATGTGATTACTCTTTACGAGATTAGATACGTGCTTCTTTAAGGTATTGCAGTTTGCTTTAGTAATATTTTCCAAATCCTTAATTGTAAGACGTCCATGTTTGCTGAGTAGTGCTAGTATTTCAGCAGAAAGTGGTGGTAAATAGAGATTTAACACTTTTTCATGTGACACCTTTTGTTCAAGATAAAATTTTTGCTTTTGTAGTGACCTTAAAAAGAACATAAGCCATGGATTAAAATCATTGCTGCTCGTCTTCAAGGATTGTTGAGTACGACGCAAAGCTAAGTAGTAACTCTCCTTATTACTTTCAAGGGAACTGTAAGGTACATAGATATACCCTAACTTTAGTAACAAGAAAGTTGTGAGAATGCGTGATAATCTGCCATTTCCATCCTGGAAGGGATGAATAGCTAAAAAAGTAACTATAAAAATGCCAATAATTAATAGAGGGTGTAACGATTTCACCTCTAATTGCTGGCTAGTCCAATAAATAAGTTCTTGCATTTGTGTTGCTGTCTCAAATGGAGAGGCTGTTTCAAAAACTATGCCCAAGCTTTTTCCAGATTCATCAAACGCTTCAACATGATTGGGGAATTTTTTATATTCTCCCATGTGCCTTTGATCTTTATATGAAAATTGTAAAAGCCAGATGTGAAACTGTTTTATAGTGTTTTCTGTAAATGGCATCTTGTTAAAGTTTTGAAATACTTCTTCACACACATACGCATATCCGGCTATTTCTCGTTCATCTAGAGAACGAAATGAGCGTGTATCAAGTTTGGATAGTAATTGCTCAACTTCACGGTCTGATAATCTTGCCCCTTCAATACGAGTAGAAGAACCAATACTTTCAATTGTTGCAATTTTCTTGAGCATTTGTAAACGTTCTGGAGCTAAATTACCAAACAATTGCCATGCTCCTTTAAATTCATCAATTTCAGCAACTAATTTTAACATTTCAGGTGTTATTACAATTTTTGAAATGTCAAACATATCTGTATTTTTATCTAGTTATATTCAATTATATTCGAAAATATCCTATTAGCAAAGAATACTTGTGTGACACACACTAAAGAATGAATTTTGGTAGGCATAAAAGCAGCTATTTTATGTTAAAATACAACATTTTGATGAAATTATAAGAAAGGCTGGATCCGAGTAGTCAGCTACCCGTCAGTGCATGTTGAAAAATCATTTTATGATCTAAATCAGTTTTTTTACAGGTAACTTCTAAGCTTATCAATTTTTCCAAGATCTTCTTAAGTTCTGAAAGTTGCAAACTTTTCAAATGAGATTTAAAACTCTGCAATTGTTTAAAAAACAATGGAGGGCTTAGCTGATCAATCGCAGCCTGCTCACTCATTCCACCTTGCACTGACAGCAAAACGTTTTCAAGGCGTAGGAAATAATTTGATATAATGCGAATTAGTGCTATCGGTGAAAAATTTTCTTGCGATATCAATGCATCAGAAATTCTAATGAAACGCGACATATCTTTACTTGCTATGGCAGAGCATAGATCATCAAGTGTAGCATAGTCGTTGCCGGAAGTTGAAAAGCATAATTCTATATCAGTAAGTTTTAGGTCTTTTCTCTCCCCTAAGTATAAAACTAACTTCTCAAGTTCTGAACATATAGGCAGCTTGCTATGATTAAAGTAAGATTGCAAATGGTAGATTATCTCATTTGTGCATTTTATATCATTTTGTTTTAAGTAACTTGATATAATGTCATAAAGATTGCTGTTGCTGTCCTTATAGCAAGCAATCACACCAAAAATTTTTGAACTCTCCATATAACTTTTAGTCGCAGAATTATATGGAAGATCATTTGCTACCATCATTACATAATGACCACTTGCGTTATAATCCAATACATTTTTTAACTCCTTGGATATACCTCCACTCACATTTATCAGCTTAATTAATTTTTTGCTGGTAAACATCGAAACGTTTGCCAATTCAGAAAACAGTAAACTGGGTGACTTATTCACTATTGCAAAATCCATCACCTGAACTGAATACTCACCCAAATTAGCAATTATTTCTTGTACATAAAAATCAACCCTACTGTTATCACTTCCATGAATTAACACACCACGTAAAGCATCAGGTTTCTCTAGGAATTTTTTAACTTTGGATGGTGTGACCCTCATGCTATCTATATGATATCATTCTCATTTGACTGTACATGAGTATCCAAAGACTCTGAGTCTCCTTGTGCAATATTATGCACATCACCTGCTACATCATCTGACTCTTCTGTTTTTCCTGTAATATAATTATAAAATTTTTTCACAGGTTGAGATATATATTTGGAAAAAAACCCTTCTTCGCTCATATTGCTTACTCCATAAAATTAACAACTTATCATTAGCATATAAATAATAGTATAGCAAAAACTATTTTGTGCTAAGATAGTGATGTTTTATAATGAGTATATTACAAAATTATTAACATTCGAGATCAAAATTAAGCCAACCTGCTTAATACTAGCCTTATAAAATAAGCGATAATTAAATATACCGCTGCAACAAGTATAATTGCAGGTCCAGTTAACAAATCAAAACTTGCAGATAACATGAGACCTGATATCCCAGAGATCACAGAAAAAACTGTTGCAACAATAATCATCTGCATTGGAGTTTTCGAAATGAGCCTTGCAGATGCTGCTGGTATTAGCAAAAATGCAGCAATGAGTAATATTCCTATTAGTTGGGCAGCAATTGCTATAAATATAGCAAGAGTGATTAAAAATTCTAGTCTAACAAAGGTAACATTAATTTTTTCAACTACTGCTAAATCTTGATTAATTGAAATCATTAACCAATAACGCCATCTAAATATTAATATCAAAGTAACTACTGCAGAGGTTAAAAAAATCAATACTATATCACTTTGATCGAGCGTTAATATATCACCAAACAGTGAGCTAATAATACTATTATTGCCAGATGGAAGAAAAGACATAAGTATTAAACTCGATGATAAAACTACATTGGTAACAATGTTCAATATCGTATCAGCAGAATATAATCTGTTAAAATTAAGAGAAAGTAGTATAGCAAATGTAATTGCAATGAGCATTATGCTAAGCGATGGGCTAATCTTAAAGATTAAAGCAAGTGCAACACCAAGCAACGAAGAATGGGACAAACTATCACCAAGATAAGATAACCTTTGCCATATCATAAACGATCCTAAAGCGCCTGTTACTAGGCTAATTACAACTACTGCAACTAGACTATTGATGAAAAAGTCCTGGGTAAGCATGCTATATGGCTATTAGATAACTGACAACAAATCTATCTTCGGATATTAAAACGTTATGGGTTCTGCATGCAGAACCTGTTGTCATAAATTCAAAATTTAAACCTTTTTGTTCCATAAGATAGGACTTCACTGAAGAACTTAGTATATTGCGTGTTTTACCAGTACCTATTAACAAAATTTCTATTTCCTCTGTTAAAAAAGATTCAAAATACTCCTTGCTGTTTATATCACTTTCTTTCAATTTTATCACCTTTTCAGGAAAAATTATAATTGAGCCATAATATTCTTGATTGTTTACCAAAAATTTTCCTTCCCTGTAACCATTTATAAGATTTTTATTCTCGGAAATTAAGGGAGTTACATCCATAAGTCAAACTATTAATTGAGTGTCACATACCCACCATTCTGGTTGCTTTTTTCCGATATTAACTGCAGCAGCTTTTGCATTTTCCTCACTATCAAATATTCCAAAACATGATACACCACTGCCTGACATGCGAGAAAGTATAGAGCCTTCTTGTGACTCAAGTGTTGATATCACATCCTTAATTTCAGGTACAAAGCTTATTGCTATTTCTTGAAGATCGTTTCTCGTCTCTTTAAGAAGCTTCAACAAATCCTTTTCAGCGTCATCGCTCCATTTAATTGGCTCAGAAAATTTTCCTTCATGTTTGGAAAATACCTCTGGTGTACTCAAAAACCTTTTTTTCGGTTTCACAAGCACCACATTTGTAGGTAAAGAGAATTTTTTAATGTGGCATAATTCTTCGCCAATACCTCTAACAAAAACTGGCTTGCTATCTACGCTTGCGGGAACATCAGCACCAACGTTTAAGGCTATTTCATTTAAAATCGTCCTATCAATCTCCCACAGCTTCCCTAGCGTACGTACCACAGCTCCAGCATCTGAGGATCCGCTACCAAGTCCTGCAGCAATTGGTATGTTTTTTACAACCTTTACAGTGACTTTAGTGCGTACAGGAGCATGCCTAAGCAGCAGATTAACCGCTTTCATTACAGTGTTATATTGGTTATTTATTTTAGACTCGGAGTTTATAAATTCAACTGTAGAGTTATCGTATCTAGAATCCTTCTCACCTACTTTTATTTCCAAAAAATTAGAGAGATTAGCAAAGACAAATAAACCTTCAATCAAGTGATACCCTGTTTCTTTTTTGTCTACAACATGCAAAAAAAGATTGATTTTTGCAGGCGCCTTTACACAAAAACTTTTCATTATATATCTTCACTAACACTATTTTTACATTATATGTATAATGCTATTCTAGTCAACTTTTATAAGGTTCTCGCACTTCTGATGAGATCAAATGCCATAAATCCTAATTTCTCTGTGTGGGTAAATGCGTCCGCTGGTACAGGCAAAACAAAAATCTTAATAGACAGAGTATTGAGACTTTTATTAGAAAACAAAAGAAATATTCTTTGCTTAACATTCACCAATGCTGCAGCAAACGAAATGGAGAATCGCATTCACAGCATACTCAGTAAGTGGGCAATATGTTCAGATAGTGAATTAATAATGGATCTGGAACAACTAGATTTCTTTCCGATGTCATTCCAGCACCCCTACTTGTCATCCCAGTGCGTGACACTGGGATCCAGAAAAAATAAAGATTATTTAACAAGAGCAAGAAGGCTTTTCTCTGAACTGGAAAATCTTGGTCTAACTATACAAACCATACACGCTTTCTGTTACAAATTAATTTCCAGCTTTCCCATAGAAGCTGGCATCGCCCCAAATTGCACGCTGAGCGAATGCAAAGAATTACATCCCATCATATTCAATAAAGTGCTTCATAACGAAACTGTGCAGGATGATATCAACCTTATTGCAACTGAAATTGATGAAAATAAACTACGCGATTTGCTTTATACTTTATGTATAAAAAGATCGATATCAGCAAATGATTCGAAATATATCAAAGATAAATTGAGCGCCCCAGATGAAATTCATGACTTACAGAGTGAAACAATTGAGCACGTGGAAAGACTAGCCGAGATATTAAGTGAAGGCAGTAAAAGAGATCAGAGTTATAGTGCAATACTTTATTCTACTGTCATTCCAGTGCTTGACACTGGAATCCAGAAAAAAAGAACCAGTGTCAGCTACTCGGATGACACCGGAATAAAGTGGAATGACACCAAAATAGAAAACCTAGCCAAGGTATTTCTAAAATCAGAATCGCACGAAAAAAAGAGCATATCATCCATTGCAACAAAAAGTATTTTGGAGAAATTCAAAGATGCAGAGCAAATAATAGAGAGCGTTCAGAATGTAGTATTTACCCATATAAGAGACATGAACTCTTATCAAATATTCAAGAGAACCAGTAGCTTACTTGGTGTATTTAAAGTATATGTTGATTTGTATAATAGTGAAAAATCAAAAAATGCACTGCTTGACTACAATGATATAATCAACTTAGCAACAAATCTTCTTAGCAATCCAAACTATAAAGATTGGATATTGTTTAACTTGGATCAAAAAATAGATCACATCCTTGTTGATGAGGCACAAGACAATAGCATCAGCCAGTGGAAAATTATAACAAATCTCTGCGATGAATTTTTTGCCGGTAATGATGAAAAGCGAACCTTATTTGTAGTTGGTGACGTAAAACAATCAATATACAGATTTCAAGGAGCAAATCCCCATCTATTCAACTATATGCAACAATACTTTCATACGAAAACTGGTGGTAGAGATTGGATATCATGCCAACTTGAAAAGTCATTTCGCTCAACTCCAGAAGTTTTGATGCTTGTAGATAGAATATTTAATAACTTCCGCGCAGAAATATCTTTTAATGATAATGAAATAAAACATGTTCCACATAGAGAAAATGACCAAGGATATATTGAAATTTGGCCAGCGTTACCAAGGCGCAAAGAGAAAGAACAGCGAGCTTTACAAATTCCTCTGACATGCAAGGAAGGTTATACAATAGCAGATCGATTACTTGCTCAAACAATAGCTAACAGAATTCACAATTGGTTAAACGAAGGGCGGATTTTAGTCGCTAAAGATCGCCATATAGAGCCAAGAGACATTATGATTTTGGTGCGACAACGAAACGTGTTAGTTGATTACATAATAAGCGAACTTAAAAAAGCAAATGTGCCAGTTGTAGGCCGGGATTATTTTAGAATTATGGACTATATAGCCGTGCAGGACTTAATAGCTTTGGCCGAATTTTTACTCCTCCAGGCAAATGATTTAGCTCTTGCAAATGCTTTAAAATCACCGCTATTTAATTTCACCGAGGATGATTTATTTAACATTGCATACGACCGTAAAGAGCATTCACTATGGGAAAGAATTCACGATTATTCTGTGGTTATCTATAGTGAATTAAACTATCTCATTAACTTATCTCGCACAGAGTCTCCTCTTGCACTATTTACGCATATATTACGTACAGGTAAGAAGAAATTTGCTGCAAGGCTAGGTCTTGAGTGCTTTGAGGTCCTAGACGAATTTATGAACCTCGTGTTGCAATTTGAAAACCCATCTCTTCAAGCGTTTGTTCAATGGATCAAGGAGAATAATCCGGAGATTAAGAATGATATGCAATCAGAACGCAATGCTGTGCGAATAATGACAATTCACAAATCAAAAGGTCTGCAAGCTCCCATAGTATTTTTGGTTGATACAAACACAGTGCCAAGAAACAGTGAAAGCATTATCTTTGATGGAACGGAAGCACCATTTTGGTGTGGAAAAAACAACAACGCTTATTGCGATCAAGTAAAAAGAGAGAAAAAACTAGAGGATTATAATGAATATTTGCGTTTATTATACGTAGCACTCACGCGTGCTGAAGATGAGTTATACATCTTAAGTAAAGAGCCAGTGCAAAAGGGCTCTTGGTATGATCTAATCACTAAGTATGGAGAACCATATGAAAAGAAACAAAGGGGTTTACGGCCAATATTTAAAGAAAAAGTTGAAGTATTATGCGTGAATGCAAACTACCCTTACATTTATAAAAAACGTGATTACTTTGACGTTCCGGTCATTTCCCTTCCACCAGCTTTAGCCCACTCTTCGGTGTCATCCCAGCGCGTGACGCTGGAATCCAGTGAAAAAGAAGGAGCAGAATGGATCCCAGTGTCAGCTACTTGGATGACAGATGGTTATGCAAGAGGCCTGATTATTCACAGCATATTGCAGTATATGCCCAAGATAGAAAAAGAAAGGAGAAAAAATTGGGTCAGAAAATACCTTGATAACATCAGCGAAGATAAGGATGAAATTTACAGTAAAATATTAGCCTTTAATGAAAAATATGGCTATTTGTTTGACTTGGAAGGCAAATCAGAGATTACACTGAGTGGAACAATTGATGGCAAGTCAGTATTAGTACGACTAGATAGGCTATGCATAACGCAAGATAAAGCAATCATAATTGACTACAAGTCACACCGTAACGTTTCTGTTTCCTCATTAAATGAAATAAAAAAGCAAATGTTGACCTATAAAACCTTAGTACAAGAAATATATCCAAACAAGCAAGTAGAGTGCGTGGTTATTTGGGTGGAAGATTTAACCATTCAATCTGACTTTTAACGAAACTTGATTGCAAGAAATAGCTACTACGTCATACCACCGCGAACCGTCATACCGCCGCAGACCGTCATACCGCGATTCATTCGCGGTATCTCAGCCGCTAACACGTAGCGGAATGACAGCAGTCCTACGTCATACCGCTGCGGATAGATCCCGCTAACAAGTAGCGGGATGACGAATTACTTAACTGTCATACCACCGCAAACCGTCATACCGCCGCGGTATCTCAGCCACTAACAAGTAGCGGGATGACGAATTACTCAACCGTTATCCTGCTGCTCCTTTCTCGTCATCCCGCTACGTGTTAGCGGGATCTCAGCATAGCTATCTTAAAGCTAAGTAATATAAGTCAATCCAGCTAGGATTCTTTTGATTGATCAAATTAATTTTCCACTGCCTTGGCCATTCTTTCAGGCGCCTTTCTCTTGCAATAGCTAAACTTATATCTTCAAACTCTTCAAAATATACAAGTTTATTTACATTATATCTTGATGTAAAACCTGAAACAATAGACCTCTTTCGAAACTCATATAGACAGCTCAAAATTGTG
>NZ_QESS01000023.1:0-10880 GCF_009012935.1 Wolbachia endosymbiont of Nasonia oneida
ACGTACATTGATAAAAGCAAATATAGCGAACACTCAGGCTATAGTAATTAAGTCACTCAACTCTCTACTGAGAGGATGGGGAAATTACTATCACCATGTGTGTGCTAAAAAAGCGTTTAGAAAGATCGACAATGAAATTTGGCATAGTTTATGGAAATGGGCAAAGAAAAGACATCCTCGTAAAGGATTACGTTGGATAAAGAATCGTTACTTCAAAGTAATGGGTCAACGCCAATGGGTCTTTGCTGCACCCATATGCAAGAACAAACCAAAAGAGATACGGTATTTAAGACTGCTTAAGCTGATTGATATACCTATCAGACGACATGTTAAAATCAGAGCGGATGCAAATCCCCTTGACTTAAAATGGAAAAAGTATTTTGATGAGAGAGTGAAACGAACAAGAATGTTAGCAAGCTCTTTCTCAAGAGAAGGTTCTCTACTGTTGGTGTCACCATTAAGAATGATGTTTCCTGAGGAATCATGAAGGACAAGCCGGTTCTAGAAAAGAAGAACTTAGATAAGGGGCTCAAGCGTAGTGTGGGGAAACCTGCATGCTGCGTTTCTAAGGGAGGGGGTAGTAGTAATACTGCTTCCTTACCTGACCAGTTCACTAAAACCAAAGGCTTCGAAAAACGTGCTCAATATTATGCTGCCAAAGCCTACTCAAGTCAAGCTGATCAGGGTGATGAGTACCATAATCTCAAGGAAATTATCTTCATAGCCGTTGCTGATTGTATTATTTTTCCAGATAAGGCTGAGTACAAATCAAATCATACTATTCGCGATGAGAATACCAATGAACATGACTTAAAAGACCTCTATTTCGTATTCATTGAATTACCAAAATTTACAAAGACGAAAGAAGATCAACTAGAAAATATAGTAGAAAAATGGTGTTATTTTTTTCGATATGCAGCAGAAACGAGGGAAGAGGACCTAGACAAAATAGTTGGTAGTGATGTAATAATAAAACGAGCTTATGAAGAGATGAATAAGTTTAACTGGTCAGAAGAAGAGTTACTAGCATATGAGCAAAGGAAAAAGCGTATAATGGATGAGATTGCGGCTTTTGCTGAAAAATTTGATGAAGGTATTAGATTAGGTCATGCAAAAGGTAGGCAAGAAGGTAGGCAAGAAGGCATCAAAATCGGACATGAAAAAGGCAGAAAAGAGGGAGAAAAGCAAGCTAAAATAGCAGTCGCAAAGAATCTACTTAAAGCAGGGGTTTCTATTGATATCATAACTGAAACTACCGGTCTTACAGTTAACGAAGTCAAAGACTTAAGCTCTTTGGGTGTCTAGATTAACCTTTATACTAGATAAAACCCAGCAATTGCGGCTCAAATGTTGTGTATATAGTGAAAATGCCACTAGAAACTACTGAGTAATGTTTTTTCAACAGCATCCAAATCCTTTTATTAGTGTAATAGATTATAATATAGAAGTTCCATACAAACTTACTCATATCCTTGTCCTTTATACCTCAGTTATGGATTAGCTTGATGTAAAGTCCTGAAATTCTGTTTTCTGCACTAATTGTAGTAACATAAAATCACTTTCGCTTCAGATATTTTGTAAATTGCTGTTATTTCGCGCTTTTTGATCTATAATCGATAATCTAGCAAAGCTGTTACTTTCTGTCATATATGTATTACCAATCGTATAACTTAATGATTTTAGCTTTTTTTTGGTGTTATACTCAATTTCTAATTCATAATTGGAGTTCTTACTATCATCCACAAAGGAATCCTGCTAATTTTTCTACTAAAATTGGTCTTTTCTTCATCTATATCTCCTTATTGCACCTAGAATTTTATTTGCAAATTCTTTATTTTCTAAGCAGCACTTTACACCCGCCATTCAGCAACCAATTTGTCACACCAAAAGCTGATAGCACTTCTCCCTTTACCACTTTTCACCAAATCTTTTGGGGAGTAAAACAATATATTTTTCCAAACAGTTATAAACTAGGAACCATAAAAACAGCTTCATGATTAGCCATTTTAAAAGTTTGATCAAGTTCAATATTCCTAAGCGTAGTATTTACCTTGTACGAACAATAACATCCCAATGTAAGGAAAGTTAATGCAGTCAAAGCAAGTGCAATAGATATTCCTAAATGAGACATTGTTAAACTTGCGCCAACAGCAAATGCTCCAGATAATATAAGAGAAGCAGAGGCATAAATTATTTGCTTTCTACCATGAGTGCTTGCTGCTGAGAATTGAGATCTTACTGCTGAACTTTTTTCAGGAACTTGAGATAGGTTACTAGCCCTTTTACTATAACCTTGTTTTACATTAACTAGATCCACGTTCTTTCTAGGTACCATCGCCTCAGTGCCAACTTCCGCCTCCATTTCATTTTGGGTTGAATTATCGAGCTTCCCCCTCTTTTCAATAGCTGCAAGCTCATTATACAAATTTTCTACAGAGCAAAAATGTGAGATCCCGGCACTCAAGCTTTTTTTAACGTCTTCTAATCGTTTATTCTCTGCCTTTAATCGTTCTACGCTGCTCAATAATATAATCCTTTCTGACGTGAGTTCCTCAATTTGTTCTTCCATTATATCTATCTTTTCTATCAACTCTTGTTGTTCTATCTCTCCATGATGCTTACCATCTGATTGGGTAATTTCTCCAGATTTGCTTATGTCCTCTGTTTGTATAGCAATACTTTTCGTTTCGTTTGCTCTTAAAATGTAGTCGTCACGCTTGTTTAACTCATCGTTTTCCCATTTTAATTGCTCGTTTTCTGCAATCAACTTATTTTTATCTTTCTCTCTTTCTTCTATCGAAGCATACAGCCTATCTCTTTCCTCGAGTAGGCCACGTAGTTGATTCTCAATCAAATTGTTTCTATTGAGAAGAACTTTGTTCTTTTCTACAAGTTTAAGGTTTTCTTCGATCAATAATTCATTTCTTTGATCTAGAGAACAATTCATTTTTCCTTGTATTTCCAATTTAGATTTAAGTCTGCAAATTTGTTGTAAAAAATCCCCAGATGAATTTTCGAAATTGCCTCCGGGCTCATTCTTTAGGCATTTTTTGCCACTTTCACTGATAAGTTCTTCTACAACATTGAAAAAATCTTGAAAATACATCTTCAGCTCTGCTAACTCCCTACTTAATGACGTAAAATTTTGTTGTTTTAGTATTTCCTCCACTTTGTTCAACCTATCTACAATTAGTTTCATAGGTTCAACCATTCTACTTGCACCACTTAAATTCATCTTGCCACTAAGATCTGCTTCATTAAACGGATCTTCACCAGTAGAAGTGTGGTTAGATTGACCGATCTGTTTAATCGGAGTACTCGAATTAATCAAATTTATATCAAAGCCAGAAGGTACACTCATATCACTTAAAACATTAATTGAGCTATCCAGAGAAGATATGCCACTATTTTCAATTAATTCACTATTATTGGAAGCTTTCTGATCTTGTCTCTGATCAACAGCAGTGTCTGTTAGACTAGCACAATCTTTCTGATCTTCTTCACTGCTTTCGCTCATAAAGCGCTTCACTCCCATTACTGTTCTAACATTCTCTCCAAGTTCTCCTCTTTCAATTACAATATGAGATTCGTTTTTTTCGTAGTTAATTTTGTCATATAATTGTTCACATTCTTTGTAGGATAATATTGGTTGTAGCGTCTTCTTCTTTACTTCTTCATCGTAGAAAGCTCTAAGCTTATCATTTGATAATATTGCTATAGCTTCTTTTACATCAGGATGCAATTGAGAATGCCCATTTTTGCATGAATTAACACGGTTCAGTAGAAAAATCTTAACAGAGTGTTGCTTGTATTCCCTAAGCTTCTCTAATGTAATCCCCATAACTTTTTCTTGTGATTCTATGTATCTCAGAGCGTCTTCAAAGTCTTGCCTGTTAGAGGTAAGAGGTTGAGCTTTTTTAAATTTTTTAATCTCACTCTCTTTTGGGTGCACAACATCAACTTCAATAACAGGACTAACACTTGCAGAGTCAATTGCATTTAACACAATACCGCGATCATCTTGATTTTTTAGGAAAGCTTTTAGCTGTTTTTTAAAGTTCAATAAATTACTTAATTTATCTTCATTAGTTTTAGATTTTTTGATTTGATCATAAACGTTTCTGGCTGCTTGGTTGTTCTCTTTATCAGTCCTTATTTTACTTTCTAACTTACCAAGGAGTTTGCTCAGTGGTTTTCTAAGTTTCTTATAATCGTTAACAAGCAGCTCTCTTATCCGTCTTTCAAAATCTCCTTTTCCTTTGAATCTCAAAACAGTATATAGATCATCTTCAGCCCTCTGCTGATCGAATTTTGTATTTACAATCATACCCTTACCTAACCACAAATGGAACAGAGCAGATACTGCTGAACAGAACTTAATGGCGAAGTTAAAACCCACTTAGTTAAAGCCATCAGTACTTCTCCAATTAATCTTACTAATATTCTTCTGGAAAACAACATATCTACTGACCTTATTCTTGGGAATATAAATAGGGTAATGTTAAAAAGTGCATCACCTATAGTCTCCAGAAAACCTGGTGTTAGCTGTCAAATCAAGATTTCTAGAAAATACTCAATAATTTCAGACAGATTTCTCTAGGTAGTGTCGACATTTATTTCAACCAAAGAAAAATGCCAGCAATGTGAACAAAAGACAGAAAAGCTATGGCCAATTTGTCGTAGCGTGTAGCAACTCTGCGGAAGTGCTTGATTTTGTTGAACATCCTTTCGATTAAGTTTCTCTCTTTATACAATTCTTTGTCATATTCTCTTGGTGTTTTTCTATTGGAACGCGGTGGGATTACTGGCTCAGCATTTACAGCTTCTGCAGCCTCAATCATATAATTTGCGTCATACCCTTTATCGGCAATAAGTGCCTCCATGTTCTTGCCTTCTATCAGGTCTAAAGCTTTTACGTAATCCGATCTTTGCCCTGCAGTAACAAAAAATCTCAGTGGGTTGCCCAAAGCATCACAAGCAGCGTGTAATTTGCTTGAAAATCCTCCTTTGCACCGTCCCAGCTCTTGTTCTTGTCTACCAGTTTCCACATTTTTTTCTTGCACCAGCAGCATGTTGATCTGCCCTGATTATTGTTGAGTCTATCATGAGCCACTCTGTGTCTCCATTAACAGCTAATGTGTTGAAAATCATCTGCCACACACCAGATTTTGCACACCTTATAAAACGTTTATGTACACTTGACCATTTTCCATACTCAGCAGGCAATGCTCTCCATGTTGCTCCTGTTCTACCTATCCACATTATTGCAGCTACGAATCTCCTGTTATCTTTTGCGCTTCTTCCTCTATCTCCTTCCTTACCTGGCAGACTGTTTTTTATTCCATACGCGTCAAGTTAAGGAAATAAAGGTATGAAAGAGATAGAATAATAAGGTATAAGTTCTCCCAGATATACTTTTAGTGAGAGAACCAATGAATAAAATAACTTGCTTATCAAAAAAGCTCAAAGAATTTTTTAATGAAAAAGCAGACAAAATCTCAATTACAACAAGGTTTATAAAAAGAAAGAGAAAGCTAAAAGGCTCATCGTTCGTAAAAGCCATAGTCTTGGGTAATATAGGGGTTGATAATTGTAGCGTAGAAACAATGTGTCAATTACTAAACGAGAGATATAACAAAACAAGGTTTGGATTTTAGATTTACTGAAGAAGCAGTGGAATTTATGAAAAGGATGTATAATGAATCTGTGGTTCTCTTTAAAAATATCTTGCAAGTTGATTGCAAAATCTTACAGCAATTTAATAGTGTTAAATTATTGGACAGTAGCTATATTACTCTACCTAACAGTATGGAAGAGATGTATAAAGGTTATGGTACTAGCTACAGTGGCTATGAAAGCAATACTAAGTCTGGAATAAAGTTACAATTAGTTTTCGATTACATGAATCAGATAATAGACCAACTTAATTTAACGGAGGGAATAAGATCAGACCAGGGATATAGGAAACATTTAAGTAATATATCAAGCAATGATTTGCTAATATCTGATCTCGGTTATTTTGTGCCAAGTTCTTTTAAACAAATCAATGAAATAGGAGCTTATTTCATAAGTCGTCGATACCAACGTATATGATGTAGAAACAAATCAAAAAATGGAGTTATTAGAATGTTTAGAGATTTTTAGAAAACGAGGTATTGTTAGGAAAAGAAGCAAAAATTAGAGTAAGAATTATATGTCAGAAACTAACTGAAGAACAGTCTATAGCCAGAAGAAGGAAAGCTAATAGATTAGCAAGATCGCAGGGAGATACATCCTCTAAAAGAAATCAAAAATTGTTGAACTGGTATAACTAATGTTCCAGAAAATAAAATTAGTGCTGAGCAAGTATTAACGATTTACAGAGTAAGGTGGCAAATTGAGTTATTATTTAAATTGTATAAAAGCCATATCAGGCTTGATAAGCTAAAAGGAAAGCCATGCAGAGTATTATGTGAACTATATGCTAAATTGTGCGCAATTCTTATATTTCACGGCATAGTTGGTTGCACAGAAGTGAAAAAGAATACAGAACTTAGCTTAACAAAGGCATTTATTGAGCTAAAAAGGCGGGTTAGAGAGTTATTTTTAGTATTAACCAAAATTAATAGTTTAAAAGCATTTCTTAAAAAACTCACTATAACTTGGTCGCGATTTTCATTAAAAGACAAACGTAGAAGGGCTAGAGTATCCACTTTAACCTCTCTAAATTTGCTCACAATCTCTTAACTTGACGCGTATGGTCTTTCAAATATTGCCATAAACGCTCTACTAGATTTAACTCTGGTGAATATGGAGGTAAATAGATTAAGGTAATATTTTGTGGTATTTTTAAACCTTTGGATCTATGCCATCCTGCACAATCCACAACAAGAAATGCTTCCCTTGTTCCTAAATATTGTGACATCTGCTCAAGGAATATATTCATACAATCAGTATTGACGTTTGAGCTAGAACTCTCTCCATTTCTAGGATTAACTGCACTATAGAGATAAAAGTTTTGCCTACCTAATTTTACCTTAACCTGTGTCCTAATGCCTTTTTTAAACCACCCGTTTTGAATGTGTGCCAAACCGCGACTCATCGAAGAAAAATAGCTCTTTTTCGGGATACGTGACAATAGTTTCATTAAGATTTTTTTTTAAACTCTTCTTGTTTATTTTTATCCTGTTTATTGTGCACAGGCCTTGGGGTAATATACGAAAAACCTAACTTTTGCATCAGTCTATGTGCTGTAGACTTACTTACCTCAATAGAAAATATTTTCTCAATTATGATTTTTAATTTCTTAGCCGTTAGGTTGGCTCCTTCTTCTGCTATGACATTTTTAATTTCTTCTTGCTGCTTGTAGCTCAACTTCGGCTTTACTCCACGTCCTGGTTATATTTTAAACGCATTGACTCCTCCTTCCTTAAATCTTGTAATCCACTTCATCAATTTAGTTCTAGTAATTCGGTATAAACTTTTGTTATTCGATATTCTTTTGCAGATATTATTGCCTGTAATCTTCTTCCTATCTCTCCTCTTATACCGTGCTTCTTTAATTCCAGGTTACACTTATTATATAATTCTTCTCCTATTGCTTTACTTTTTCCTGCCATAACTCCCCTCTCATTCTTAAATTATTCTATTTTAGAAATTTTTCTTTATTCGTCTATTTATTTTTAGGAATTGGTATTACTGAAACTTCTAGACAGGTCAAGCTGATGAAAGGCTTTAAAATAGTTTGACGTGAAGAAAAATTCTCCATACAATCTGGCAAGTTTGCACGCAATGGAGGTATGATAGTCTATGAATGAAGAGGAAAAAAAGTTTATAAATTCAGTTTCGGAAAGTGAAAAGAGCTATGCTGTAAAGCGCTTTCAGATTAGGGAGTGGTACAAGCCATTTGGGAGGAAGATCCTAACGAGTTCAGATCTCTCTTATATTTCTAAAGAGCTAAATAATTTCTCAGATGAAAAATATTGGACGAAAAGAGAATATGGGGACCCTATTCTTAATAGGGCATCTGTTTTAAAAGAATTACTTAGCATAAAAAAAGTAGGCGGTGAAAGTTTATTGAATGACTATAAGAGTTACAAAGTTAAATGTTGGCTTTGCTCAGAGGAAAGTATACGTGGCACTTTTTCATCGCTAGGTGAATACAAGGGTGATTCAGAGTCGGAAGAGGAGTTTATTACAGACACACTTAGTAGATACTCTAGACTTATGGAGTTCTGGTCACATTATATCCATGTTGTAGATGAGGAAGGTAAATATAAGGCCAAACCTAACAAGGGGGTTTTAGATAATCTTAAAGAGTTGATAGCAAAATATAATAAGAATTATCGTAAAAACTTAGACTGTGGAAGCCAAGTTGATTTATGGAAATATGGGTTTGAATGCGCAAAAGAGGAAGGGTGTATAGAAGCTCTTGAGTTCTTTTGTAATAAGTTAGAAGAAACAAAAGAAAGTGAACTTGCTCAAATCTTAATTGACGCAGCGCTTTATGCTACTTCATCTGGTAGTTTCAGCCTCAGGCATAGCAATGCTAATGTCATAGATTTTTGTCTTGCTAACCTCAGTGTTGATAATTATGAGGTGCTTCTACAGAAGGATTTTGGGATTCATGGCTGTTATTCTATATTAGATAGGCTGGAAAATGGGTATTTGTTTGGGTATGTCGAGAAGTTAATTGATTGTTTGGAACCTGAGAGTATTTCACGTAAAGAATTTGAGAATCACCTTGTTTGTGGAATGGGTTCTAGGGTTGGTGCTGCACCTAGTAGGGAGTTGATGAGAATCGGAGCTGATTTTTTAGTCTGGGTCTGGGAAGCGGAAGGGTTTAAAAATCTTAGAGGGCTCTGTCTCGATGATTTGAGTAGAGGTAGGTCTGGATTAATCGATACGTTATTAGACCTTGCTATGGTAGGTGCATTTGAGCCTCTGGAGAAGATACTAAATTCTGCGAGTAAGATGGGGCGTGAGAAAATAGCTGAATCATTTCGTAATTCAAGCAAAGCATGTTGTGCTTTGTATATTCAAGGTGGAAAAGATCTGTTGATTAAGGTTCTTGGTGATACTAAGTACAGTAGCGATTTTGTAAGAGCTATAGAAGAGATTCTGAAGCACAATCCTTCCTACAAAGAGAAATGGAATGAAGCATCTGAGCTACACAAGGAATTTAGGATAAGGGAATCGATGATAAAAATTTCTGAATTATTGTCAGATGATGGTTTGCGTGATGATATAAAGAATAAAATAAATCAGTTTCAGCAATATGATCATGCTGAACCTAGAGCTAGGTCCAAGTCACTTTCCGACATTGTAGCTCCTATTAGAGAAGATCGACCTGGAACCAGAGCTTATGATGATTGTGCATTACCTTCCTTTAGTGGTGAGCGGTCTCCCGTCCAAAAACGTAGATCCAGGGCTATCGGGGCTTATGGTAGGTATGTACAGTCGTCTCTAAGTGGCATGAGTCATCTTACCAAGAAAGATGGAACTGAGATTACTAGTAAGGCTGCTGGTAATTTTGTACCATCGTCTTTGAGTGATATACAGTCTACTCGCTCTATTGAAAAAGAAGTATCTAAATAGGATCTGATGTGAAAGAAGAATTAATACAGTATCTGTTCAATGCAAGCAGTGGTGGTAGAAGTTTTCAAGAAAGATTTCAGTCGTTCTTAGATCAAATACCAAAACCGAGTGGGGCCTCTGCTGTGCCAGAAAAGGAAGGGTTTTTTATAAATTTCTTTGCTGGTATGTTTGCTAGCTTAAGAAGTACAGAACTTGCTGAAAAGCTTAAAATAAAAGATTTGCACTTTCGCTTACTTAAAAAGGAGTTACATATCATCGCAGAGATTGGAGAAGAAAAGAAAAAACATCTATTTATTTTTTCAGAAAGTGGAAACAAAAAGTCTAATGATGACTTGGAAGCAGAAATAAAGAATATAGGTAAAGGGTTAAGTGCAACTAAGGTTTTAATAGGTAGAGAGGAACTTGAAGGAGGGGATGGAAAATGGAAGTTTAAAGTCTTAGTAGAACATAAAACAGGTAACGATACACCTGAAATCAGAGGTTTCAAAACAATCGGTTGCAAAGTAGGTGAAAATTTAGAAAGCAGAGTAGCTGACTTAGCTACGGGTAATTTCGAAGATAGTAGAGGGGGTATTAAAGAAATAATCAAAGAGGCCAAAGGGCTTTACTCTGATCTTAAGGAAAAAAATCTCATACAAAATAGTGATAAAGAAGCAGCACAGCATGGGTTTATTAGTGGTATGTTGATGAACTTCCGTTATCGCTATAACTTAAGGTTATACTTGGAACTATTAACAGGGAGAGGTTATAGCGATATTGTGTTCCTTGTGAGAGGAGGAGGTCGCTCTTGGAAGGCTGTTCCGGTAATAATGGAATTGAAACCAAAGGGTAGTGTAGAAAATGCATTATCAGAAGCATCGAGTTATGCTAGAGGATTACTTCGTAACAAAATGCGCTTATTAACGAACTCCGAGCATGTTATTTGTATGGGTGTTAACCTTAATGATCAGGGAGATTCATATATAATTTCTGACCAGCCATCTCAAATAAAAAGAAATGAAAAGCCTGTTATGCAGTCCTTAATGCAGTCCTTACTTGATATAGTTTGTAGTAATGAAAAGTGCAAGGATAAGGAAAGTCAAGTAAAAGATCTGTTAGGGGAATTATACTATACATTTCCTTCAGAGCAATATACAAGAGATTACTTAAGTCGTTTTTTACTTGGTCAATTACCTTTATTAAACAAGCCTGAGGAAGCAAAAAGTATAAGTGTGTACTTATTTAACCATTCAGAAGAAAGGATAGGAGGAAAAGATATCACTGCCATTAAGTTAAGGAAAAAGTGTTAGAATGTATTATAAAAT
>NZ_QESS01000024.1:0-10876 GCF_009012935.1 Wolbachia endosymbiont of Nasonia oneida
ATTTTATAATACATTCTAACACTTTTTCCTTAACTTAATGGCAGTGCAGTTGGTACGCGCTTTGCCTTTTAACAGATGTAAAAGCACAATTATTACGAACAACATTCCACCAACAACTGATATAGCGCCACCTATAATGAAGCACGTGCGTGCTAACATTGACGAAATGCTTGGCAGATCTGCAACCTTCCTTAAAGCACCATATCCACCAAGCCACACAAGGCCAGTAATATGGAGAAAATGCCCTACACTGTAGGCATAAATCTGTAATCTTACCATGGAGTTTTTTACCTCTTTAAAGTTTAATTTGGGTAACAGCCAATAAATGAAATTCATAAAAGCTATAGTGATCCCAACTACAGAACCGTGATAATGAGCGGGAATGGTGACATTTCCTTCAATAGTCAACACTCCGAGCACATCTCCATAAGTGAACAACAAAAATGAATGTAATAAATAGTTGCTTTTATCATTAATAAAAGTTCTGATGTTGCAGCACACTAATATTATCAAAAAGCACGGCAAAACTGCTCCAGCAATTCTCATATGCCAAGTAAAAAACTGTATTAACTTGGCACTATCAACTGGATAAACAAAATATACAAACGGTGCGCCTACAGCTAAAATCGTGTTTATAAATAGTGGTAAAATAGTAATTTTATTGCTTGAAGCTAGACTAATATCATTGGAACTTAGCATTATTAAATAGACTAAAAACATTCCTTGAGTAAAAGCAAACTGCAATAAATGTCCGCCTCCCCAAAAGAGATATTCGTAAAACAAATTCTTATCTGAGTGATATAGACCTGGAGGCATATTATTATATGCTAAAACAAAGCAAAGAAATGACGATACAAGTATAATAACTAGCCCAATTTGCCCAACAGAGAGAAATGAAACCTCTTTTTTTGATGTGTATGCTAGCATTGTATTTACTAATATACTGGCAATAAATAAACTGAGTCCAAGTAAAAATAATTTGTTTTGTAATACGGGAATATAGTTACTTTTGATAACTTCAGTGTTTGGAACGAATGCGGATATAAACATGAGCAGCATCGAAAGGGTTGATAGAACCCATGAAAAGTTAAACCAACTATTGGTATTTTGTAGGTTTATGATAAAGAGCAGAGATATTATAGAGCACATCCACACTAAAATTGACAAGTTCACGTGTATTACCAGCGCATTATCAAAAATATATTGTGCAGAAGGAACAAGAGAGGAGATAAAAGGCAATCGTAGAAAAATAACAATTATTGACAGTAACCCAGAGCAAGCAAGGGCACATACTGCTAAGAACATCCATTTTCTACAGAGCGGAGCGTTGTCTTGTATATTAAGCACAATCTTTTTTCTCAATTTTGTTCAATACAATATATAACACTGCAATAATACCTAAAACATAGCAATAGTATACGTGTGGCACGACTGCCAAAGGTGAAACTCCAGCAATAGTGCTAGCCAAAAGCAATTGAGCGCCATACGGTATTAATCCTTGAAATACACAAGAAAATGTGCCTAACCATGTTGCACTATAGTGAGGCGGTATTTCATATTTCTTAGCAATATCTCTAGCAATTTCACCACTAAAAATTATAGCGATGGTGTTATTTGCAAGTAAAATATCAAATATACTGACTATTTTTGCAATAAATAACTGCGCAGTTTTTTGTCCACCACGTTGTATCATAACCCAAGATGAAAGTTTATCTGCAAACTCCTTAGAATTTTTACCTACCAGTCCTGAAAGTCCGCCAACCATCAATGACAGTAGCATAATTTCATGCATACTCATAAACCCTTTGGTGATGTTTTGGCTTAAAAACAATAACCCATAATTGTTGTTATTTATAAATCCAATGATTCCAGCAAAAGTTATGCTTAAAACCAATGCCGTAAATACATTGATTCCAAAGTTTGCAAGCAATATAAGTATGATGTAAGGAGCCACAAGCAATAAAGAATACTCCTTAACTGAAATAGCAGCACTATTGCTTGAGCTATAAAATAATATAATTATTGTGAATATAGAAGCAATTAGTGCCACTTTTGCATTCAGTTTTAATTTTTTCTTTATATCAGCCTTTTGAGACATCACAGATGCAATTGTAGTATCAGAGATAATAGATAAATTGTCGCCAAACATTGCTCCTCCTACAACGGTTGCCACTCCTAAGGAAGGAGAAATCCCAGCTTGTGTCAGTTCAACTGCAACAGGAGCAATTGTTGCAATGGTGCCCATTGATGTACCAATAGCAGTGGAGATGAAAGCTGCTACAAAAAATAATCCTATGAGTAAAAATTGTGTTGGTATAAATGAAAGAGCCAAATTAACTGTGGCATCAGCACTACCGATTGCTTTAGTTACTTCACTGAATGCACCTGCAAGTAAAAAAATGATGCACATAGTGATAATATTACGATCTCTTACCCCATCTAGAAAGGCATACATTTTTTCTTCAGTATTGCCCTTGTATAAAACCCAACCCAGAGCTATGGCAGGAACAATGGCTACCAGTGGAGATAACTGATAAAAAGCATTTGACACGCCAAGAACAGTAAAATATATGCCGCTTCCTACAAAAAGAAATAGGAACAGTAAAATAGGCAAAAAATTTGTAAGATAAAACATACCTCAGCTCTGATAAACGCAAATCAACTATGATATAATTTATATTATTATAAACCACAGTTGGCACCTTGACCAATGTTTTTCTAGAAAGCAATCTACCAGAAAAGGTTTCCATGAAAAGGACTATTATAATATATCATCTACTTGAATTAAACTGGGAGATAGAATAAGTAAAAAATATGAATGACATAACAACAAAGCAAGTCATATCCTTATGGAATGCACAAGCTGGTAGATTCTTGCCGGATAAAAGAGAAATGGAGATTGATAATATTTTTTTAATCTAATGCTTCAATGTTTCCGACATAGGAAAAGTATCATCTTTACTTTCTATAGAGGAAGGCACACTATTTTGATTATCATCACCATCAATTGGAGTAGTAGGGTGCATTAAAGCAACTTTCATAACTTCATCAATATTCTTAGCAAAAACTACGTTGATCCCCTCTTTGATGCTTGCCGGAATCTCTTGCATATCTTTCTCATTTTCACTTGGTATAATCACAGTTTTGATTGATCCTCTGAGCGCTGCAAGCAATTTTTCTCTTAAGCCCCCAATAGCTAAAACTCTACCACGCAATGTCACTTCGCCTGTCATAGCAACATTTTTGTTAACTGGTATATTCGTCATAAGAGAAACAATAGACGTACATACCGCGCCGCCAGCAGAAGGGCCATCTTTTGGTACTGCACCCTCAGGTACATGTAAATGTATATCATTATTTTGGAATTTTTCGGGCTTTATACCAAAAAACAAACAATTTGATCGAATATAACTATACGCAGCTTTTATAGATTCTTGCATAACCTCTCCAAGCTTTCCTGTGTATTTTATTTCTCCCTTGCCCGGAATTAGGACTGATTCTATCATCAAAATATCACCACCTGTTTCAGTATAGGCGAGCCCAGTTACTATTCCTACTAAACTCTCATTTTCCGCAATGCCAAAGGTATATTTACGTACCCCTAAATAATCTTGTAAATTGTCAACCCCTACGGATATTTTCTTATTTTTATCAGTCAATATTTCTTTAACTGCCTTTCTCATGAGCTTTGCAAGCTCCCTTTCCATACTCCGCACACCACTTTCACGTGTATATAAACGTATCAACTCGTATAACGCCTCATTAGTTATGTCCCATTCCTTCTGATACAAACCATGCTCCTTCTTTAACTTCGGAATAAGGTGGTGTGTAGCAATACTGATTTTTTCATCTTCAGTATACCCGGACAATTGTATAATTTCCATCCTATCACGCAAAGGATGTGGTAAATTTAAGCTGTTTGCCGTAGCTACAAACATTACACTTGAAAGATCAAACTCAACTTCCAAGTAATGATCCGTAAAGTGTTTATTGTGCTCAGTATCTAAAACCTCAAGTAATGCAGATGCAGGATCGCCACGCGAATCAGAACCCATCTTATCTATTTCATCAAGCAGAAAAAGCGGGTTGCATGAATTAGCTTTTTTCATGTGTTGAATGATTTTACCAGGCATTGAGCCAATATAAGTTTTCCTATGCCCTCGTATCTCAGACTCATCACGCACACCACCAAGAGCTATGCGAACAAAATCTCTTCCTACTGCTCTTGCCATAGACTTAGCTAAAGAAGTTTTACCAACACCTGGCGGTCCAACTAAGCAAAGTATAGGACCTTTTATCTCTTTTACTCTTTTTAATACCGCTAAAAATTCTATTATTCTATCTTTTACTTTCTCTATGCCATAATGATTTTTATCTAAGATTTTCTTAGCTGCATTTAAGTTAATTTTTGCATCTTTGTACTTTCCCCATGGCAACTCAAGCAACCAATGCAAGTAACTAGATATAACTGTAGCTTCAGGAGAAATGGGATTCATTTTCTTGTATCTCTTCAAATCAGTTATAGCTTTCTCTCTTGCTTCCTGAGAAAGCTTTGTTTCATTTATCTTTTTTTCAAATTCATTGAGTATATTCCCTTCATCACCATTCTCAAATTCGCCTAATTCTTTCTGTATAGCTTTCAATTGCTCGTTAAGGTAGTAAACTTTCTGAGTGCTTTCAACTTGCGATTTAATTGTCTTATATAAACGTTTTTGTGCGTTCAAAATACTCATTTCTCTCTCAATAAAAGCAAAAGCTTTTTTTAAACGCTCTTCTGGGTCATAAGCCTCAAGTATACTTTGTTTATCTGATACTTTTATATTTAAATGTGAAGCTACCGTGTCTACAAGTTGGTCAACTTCTTTGATTTGATCAATGGAGTTAATGGCAACCTCGGGTTGATTTTTCTTGTTTAGCTTACACCAGCTATCGAACGCGTCTACAACAGACCGCCTTAAAGCTTCTAAATCAATATTGTCTTCATCTTCTTTATAATGATTGTCTAACTCTACCCTGGCTTGTAATAAAGTATGAGAGCTAATATATTCTACAACTCTTCCCCTTCTTATCCCCCGGATTATAACTTTTACTGCATTGTCAGGTAATTTTATTAACGGTTGTACAATGCTTGCTAACACACCTACTTCATAAAGATCTTCAGGCTCTGGATTATCAACAGAGCCATCTTTCTGTGCTACAAGAAAAATCTCATTTTGGTGATTACTACTACTTATTGCATACTCTAGTGCATTAACAGATTTTTCTCTGCCTATGAATAAAGGCACCATTATATTTGGAAAAATTACTACATCTCTTAAAGGTAATACTGGCAATGCAGTAAAACTAGAGCTTACAGCACGTTCAATGTTCATAATATATGCCTCAAATTAATCATTAACCGTTATAACATTGCCATTGTTATTATGATTAACCGTTGCTTTTCCTAATTCTACCATTTTCTTAGTGATTACTATAGTGCTACCTTCAAAGCCTCCGTTTCCAGATGTATACATAATGTCAAGCAAAAGTGACTCCAAGATAGCACGTAACATTCTTGCACCTGTTTTGTAGCTTATAGCCTTTTTAGCAATAGCTGATATTGCTTCATCTGAAAACTCAAGGTTTACTTTGCTAAACGCAAGCAATGCTTTGTACTGTTTTATTAGTGCATTCCTTGGCTCTGTCAACACATGTATTAAATCTTCATGATCCAGCTCATCTAAAACAGCAGTTATTGGAACCCGCCCTACAAATTCGGGTATTAAACCGAATTTGATTAAATCTTCAGGTTGAACATCATGTAAAGCATTCTTTTTCTTTTGCTCTTTAGACTGACTTATATCTGCTCCAAAGCCAACTGACGTTCCCTTTTTTCTCGCTTCAATAATTTTATCGAGGCCTTCAAAAGCTCCTCCACAAATAAACAGTATGTTACTAGTATCCACTTGTATAAACTCTTGTTGCGGGTGTTTTCGCCCTCCTTGTGGCGGAACATAAGCAACTGTACCCTCCATAATCTTAAGCAGAGCTTGCTGGACCCCTTCACCTGAAACGTCACGGGTTATTGAAGTGCTTTCAGATTTTCTTGTAATCTTGTCTATTTCATCTATAAACACTATACCACGCTGTGCTTTTACAACGTCATAATTTGCAGCTTGTAATAAACGCGACAACACGCTTTCTACATCATCACCCACATAACCTGCCTCAGTTAAAGTTGTCGCATCAGCCATAGCAAATGGCACATCTGAAACTTTAGCAAGTGTTTTGGCTAGCAAAGTCTTACCAGAACCAGTGGGACCAATAAGCATTATATTTGACTTCTCGATTTCAATATCACTTATAGCATGAAATTGTACCATGGATTGACAATGGTTATACATAGCTACAGATAAAACGTGTTGCGCGTGTTCTTGACCTACAACATGCTTGCTGAGAAAGTTTTTTATATCCTCAGGTTTCTTTAGTAATAGCTTCATATCAGATATACGATCTGAATTAAAAGATCTATCTTTCTTTTGACTTATTGCTTTATGGGATAATTCTATGCACTCATTACAAATAAACACCTTTAAACCATCCGAAGAGTTAGTAATCAATTTATCTACTTCATCTTGCGCCTTGTTGCAAAAAGAACAGTAGTGTAAATCATTATTGTTATCCATTAACCCACCTTTTGTTTAACTTTAATATTTTCAATTTCAATATCTGTACGCTCAGCTATCACCCTGTCAATTAAGCCAATTTTCCTTGCTTCTTCAGGATCCATGAATTTATCTCTTTCCATCATTCCTTCAATTTTCTTCAGTGAATTTCCAGTATGTTTTTCATAAATTTGATTTAGTTTTTTCTTAACTCGCAAAATTTCATTAGCATGTATTTCTATATCAGTTGCTTGACCATGATAACCACCAGATGGCTGATGTATCATAATTCTTGAATGAGGTAGAGAGTAGCGCTTACCTTTTGTACCAGCTGCAAGCAATAAAGAACCCATAGACGCAGCTTGACCTATACATAAAGTTGAAACGTCTGGGTTTATATACTGCATTGTATCGTAGATCGACAAACCAGCAGTTACAACACCACCTGGTGAGTTGATGTACATACAAATGTCTTTATCGGGATTTTCCGATTCTAAAAATAAAAGCTGTGCTACTATTACACTGGCCATATTGTCTTCAATAGGACCTGTTACAAAAATTATTCTTTCTTTCACTAGCCTTGAATATATGTCATAAGCGCGCTCACCGCGACTAGTTTGTTCAACTACAATTGGTATAAGAGTCATACCTTTTCCTATTAAATATTATCAAATAATTCCTTTAATTCTTTCACAGAAACAATCTGCTCTTCTTTACTAACTTTTTCTATTATATAATCTGTCACTTTATACTCAAGCGCTTGCCCTCTAACTAATTCTTGAAATTGTTTATTTGATTCAAAATGCTTAAGTACTCTGTCAAATTGCACATCTTTACTGACATATTGATTTACAATAACACTCAAAACATCATTTTGAGTTAATGATATTTTATGTTCTGCACTAAATTTCATAAATAACATAGCAAGCTTTACACGTTTTTCAGCTTCTTTACGAGAATCATTTTGAGCACCCAATTCTCCTTCCATTCTTTGTTGCTCCTGTTTTACTATGTCTGTGGGTAAATCAAAACTATAATTAGCATCCAAATAATCAAACAGCTCCTTTTTAATTAAGAGATTTCTCATTTCGGTGCACTGATCACCAATCATTTTTTTTGCATGATTTATTAGCAAAGAATAATCTTTAAACCCAATACTCTTAGCTATTTCATCATCATTTTCAAAATCTTTGGCAATTTGAATCTCATTAACTCGCACAGAAAAATCAGCTTCCTGTCCTGCAAGGGAAATGGCTTGGTAATTTTCAGGAAATTTCAACTTAAAGTTCTTTGTTTCTCCCTTTTTCATACCAGTTAATTGATCTTCAAAACCATTAATAAATGTGCCAGACCCTAAATTAACGGCAAAATTTTTGCTACTTCCACCTTGAAAGAGCTTATTCCTAATCCGCCCTTCAAAATCAATTATCAATTTATCCCCATCTTTCGCTTGATAAGAAGCATCATCAACAGAGGCAAAATTGGGGAACTTTGTTTTGATAGAATCAATAAATTCTTTTATATCTTCCTCTTCAATCTTTGCTTCAATTTTCTTTAAGTTTATTTTGTCAAGATCTATCATCGGTACTTCAGGCATCGACTCAAAAGATAGCTTGTATACAAAATTGCCCTCCTCATTTTCTTTGCCCAGATCTGGTAATGATATAACATCAACCTTAGGATAAATGTGAGACTTGACTTCAATTTTTTTCATCAAATCACTTGAGCAATAATCAATTGTATTATTTATCACATATTCCAAAGCCTCGTTTTTATAATTTGCAACAACAAGGTCATAGGGCATCTTTCCAGCCCTAAATCCAGGTGATTTTGCATTTTCTGCTATCTCTTGCAACCTGGAATTTACCTTTTGTTTTATATAATCACTACCAACTGTGATTTCATACTCATACTTTAGTTTATCTATACTAAGCTCTTTGTAGGTATATACGCTACTTACTTCGACTGTATTTTGAGGTATATTATTAGACATCATAATTCATTTATTAACATTTTAATTCATATCTTAATAGAGTCATTTTACCAGAATTTAAGTTAAACACAATCCTTAAGAACAGGTTTTTACACAAACAAAAATGTATTTAGTGATTATAAATTTTCCCTTAAAACCTAAGTTACATGACTTTAAAGTGCGGATAGAGGGACTTGAACCCCCACGAGCAAGCTCACCAGGACCTAAACCTGGCACGTCTACCAATTCCGCCATATCCGCAAGAAATTTTCAGTACCCTATTATAGGTATTCCATTAAAAATATTCAAGGTTTAAAGTCTTACTTAATTTATGGTATTTACACAATCAAAAAAGCTTATTAACATTTCTTAATGAAAGCTCTAAACCCTGAAAATCAATAATGAGATTAATAACAAGCTTCTTACTCGCAATTTTTTTGATTACACAAAGTGGTTGCACAACCCTTATAATAGGTGGTGTGGTGGCTACAGCGACAGCAACAGCAATAACAATGCAGGACAAATCCTTGGGAAATATCATTGATGATACGACTATGGTCATCAGAATTAATAAGGGGCTCTTAAAACATGGGCTATTTTCATCCATAAAGGTTAAAGTAAGTGAAGGAAGAGTATTGCTCATTGGAAGTGTTGACACTCCTGAAAAACAACTTACAGCAGAAAAAATAGCTTGGCAGCAAAAAGAAATTAAAGAAGTGATAAATGAAATAAGAGTAATACCAATTCAAATGGCTTCCATGCTAGACACCACTGTAGATGGCATGATAACAGCGGAAATAAGAACAAGACTCCTGGGAAAAAGAAATATTAAGTCAATTAATTATAGCGTTAATACGGTTGATAGAGTTGTTTATTTGATGGGTATAGCCCAAAATAAAGCGGAATTAAAAGCTGTAATAGCAATTGCAAGAAAAGTAAAGGGAGTAAAACAAGTTGTAAGTTATGTACGATATAGGTACAGTAAGTTACGCCATTAGGCAAAAATCGCTTTCAAATTATAACATTTGTACAATTGTGACAATAGGTAGAGAACATAAATGAAAGTTGCCTTTCAGATGGATGAAAATATAAATTTTGAAACTGACACTACATTCGTGCTAATAAAGGAAGCACAAAGGAGGAAGCACGAAGTTTTTGTCTATGCTCCTAACAATTTAGCACTAAAGCTAAACCATCCAATTGCTCTGGCTCAGAAAGTCAGCGTTGATGATTTTAGTTTTATCTCTAAAGAGGATGTAGCAATCAACTTGAATGAAATGGACATCATATTTATCAGACAGGATCCACCCTTTGATATGCGTTATATTACAACAACATATATCTTAGAAAAAACCAGCGCATTGGTAATTAACAATCCAACAGAAATAAGAAATTGTCCTGAAAAATTGATAACTTCATTATTTCCAGAGCTAATTCCGCCAACTTTGATTACTGAAAATATATCAATGATTAGAGATTTCTACTACAACTATCAAGATATTATTCTGAAGCCATTGTATAGTTATGGAGGAAACGATGTGATAAGAATACAAGATGAGAATAGTATTCAAGTAGTAGTGGATCTCATGATAGCAAAATACGAATGCCCTGTGATTGCACAATCATTTTGTAAAAACATAGATAAAGATAAAAGAATATTGCTACTTTATGGCCAACCAATTGGTGTAATGAAACGAATTCCAAAAATCAGTGGAGAGATCAGAACAAACATGCGACTTGGAGCAAGTTTTGAGCCCGCTCAAATGAACGATAGAAACAATGAAATATGTAACAAAATTGGTCCTGAATTAAAGAAAAGAGGGCTAATATTTGTTGGTATTGATATTATAGATGACTTCCTGCTCGAAATTAACACAACTTCACCCACGGGAGTAGTTTATATCAATAAATTGTATAATATATCGCTAGAAAAGGATCTTTGGGACGTGTTTGAAGAAAAAGCAAGCAGCCATCAACTAAACCTGTGAACAATCACCTTAACAAACTCAGTAGTCCCATTCTTTATCCCTGTTTTTTCTGTACTATTGGTCATATCACGCAATTTTTGAGAATTATTTAATAGATCAAATAGTACCTCTGTTAGATTTTTTTTTGCTTCACTATTCTGCTCAACTATTATAGCTGCTCTCGAGTCTTCAATATATTTTGCGTTATAAAATTGGTGATTATCTTTTGAGTAAGGGTAAGGAATATATCACTGCCATTAAGTTAAGGAAGGAATGGTAAAAAACGAACCAGA